>NZ_WMLF01000640.1 GCF_014156695.1 Streptomyces durbertensis
CCGCCGCAGCAGGCCCCGGGGGTCGTCAACCTCGACAAGGGGCGGGTGAGCCTCCAGAAGCACCAGACGGTCTCCCTGGTGAAGGACAACCAGCCGCTCCAGACCTCGGTGGTCATGGGCTTGGGCTGGGAGCCGGCCTACGGCAGGGGCAGCATCGACCTGGACGCGTCCGTCATCGCCTACGACGCGAACCGGCGGAAGATCGACGCCTGTTACTTCGGCAAGCTCGCGATCCTGGGCGGCGCGATCCAGCACTCGGGCGACAACCTCACGGGTGAGGGCAGCGGCGACGACGAGCGGATCACCGTCCACCTCCAGGGCCTGCCGCCGGAGGTGACCGGCCTGGTGTTCACGGTGAACTCCTTCAGCGGCCAGAAGTTCAACGAGGTCGCGAAGGCGTACTGCCGGCTGCTGGACGCCGGCGGCCAGGAGCTGGTCCGCTTCGACCTCACCCATTCCCCGGCGAACACCGCGGTGCTGATGTGCAAGTTCATCCGCCAGTACTCGGGTGAGTGGCAGATGACGGCCCTCGGCGACTACCTCGACGCCCGTACCGTCCGGGGCATGGTCAAGCCCGGCGCCCAGGCCCTGTAGGGCGGGCCGCACAGGCCGGCCGGAACCGGTCGCCGGTCCCTCGGGCGGGGGCCGGCGACCGGGGGCGGCGCGTCAGCCCGCGGAGCGGGCGCGGTGGGCGGCGCGGCGGGCCTCCTTGGCGGTGCGGCGGTCCGGGTGGAGGCGGCCCAGAGCCTCCAGGACGTCGGCGGTGGCGGGGTGTTCGACCCGCCAGACCTTGTCGAAGAAGCCGCTGTGCTGCTCCACCAGCCCGCTCACCAGCTCGCGCAGCTCGTCCGTGCCGGCGGAGTCCTCGCCGAGGAGTTGGGCGGCGAAGGTGTCGACGGTCAGCCAGAACACCATCTCCTCGCCGGGCGGCGGCACGTCCGTGGCGCCGCGCTCGGTGAGCCAGACCCGGGCGAGGCCGCCGAGCTGGCCGTCGTCGAGGACCTCGCGCAACGCGGGTTCCGCGTCCGCACCGACCAGGGCGAGCGCCTGCTGTACGAGCAGCCGCCGGCGCGGTGCGGCGGGATCGTCGCCGCGTGCGGCGTTCAGCAACTCCCGGGCGGCGGCGGCCATCTCCCGGCCGCCGAGCCAGCGCGTCGCCTCCTCCTGCGCCGCCTTCTCCGGGTAGTGCAGGAGCGCGGTCAGCAGTTCCTCCGCGCCCGCCTCCGCGAGGTCACCGACGGCGGGCGCCGCGACGCCGGCCGCCATCATGCGGGTGCGCAGGCCGTGGACGCCGAGCGGGGTGAGTCGGACGACGCCGTACCGGCTGACGTCCTCCGCCAGGCTGTCGTCCTCGGCCGGCTGGTCCTCGTCGGCGGCGCCGAGCAGGGCGTCGTCGACGGGCTGGTAGTCGACGAGTCCACTGGGTTCGAGGATGCGGAACTGCTCGTCGAGTCGCATCATCACCGCCGTGACCTCGTTCAGTTCCTCCTCGGTGGGGGTGCCTCCGGCGGTGTCGGGGTCGTCCGGGAGCACCATGGAGGCGGCCAGCACCGGCAGCGGGACGGGCGGGTGCGCGGGTCCGTCGGCGTCGGGGGCGTCGGCGCTGCCCGGGGCGTCGGGGTCGCCGCCGGCGCTGAGCAGGTAGAGGTTGGCGAGGGCCGCGTCCAGGAACTCCTCCTCGGCCTCCGGGTCCCATTCCAGGTCCCCGAGGTTGGGCGGGGTGCCCTCGGTGCCGTCCGCGCCGGACTCCAGGCCCATGCGGTCGAAGAGTTCGTCGAAGCTCGGCATGGCAGCGTCGGCCAGCTGGGTCTCCAGCACGTCCTGCCAGAGTTCGAGCACGTCGGCGGGGGCGCCGCCGGTGAGGGTGCCCAGTTCGGGGCCGGGGGTGGCGGTGCCGACGGTCTCGTCGGCGTCCGGTCGCGGCAGCGACTCGTCGTCGGCGTCCGCCGCGGTGCTGTCCTCGGCCACCTCGATCAGGCCGACGTCCACCGCGCAGTTCCACGCCTCGGCGGCCAGCGCGGGCCCGTCCTCGCCCGTGAGCCCCAGGTGTTCGGCCGCGGACCGCAGCTGCTCGCCGAGGAGTTCGCCGCCGGCGCCCACCCGCAGTCCCTCACTCGCCCAGCGCGCCAGCGTGGCCGCCCTGCTGACCAGCGGCGCGGCGAGCGCCTGGCGCGCCAGCTCCGCCTCCGAGGGCAGCCGCACGG
>NZ_WMLF01000641.1 GCF_014156695.1 Streptomyces durbertensis
AACCACCGGGAGCCCGAAGTGGAGCTATTCGACGGCATGCCCGCGCCCGTCCGCAAGGCGTGGCAGCGAAGCCTGACCACCGGCCGCGCCGCCATGAGCCGGCGGCGACTGCTGCAGGCCGGCGGGCTCGCCGTCGGCGGCGCCGCGCTCACCGCCTGCGGCATCCCGCCCGCGCAGACCGGCACGGGCGGCGAGGACCCTCGCGTCAAGGACCTCTCGGCGAAGGAGCGGACGCTCACCTTCTCCAACTGGCCGCTCTACGTCGACGTCGTCGAGAGCGGGAAGGACAAGGGCAAGCGCCCCACCCTCATGGCGTTCGAGAAGCGGACCGGCATCAAGGTCCGCTACAGCGAGGACGTCAACGACAACAACGAGTTCTACAGCAAGATCAAACCGCAGCTCGCGGCCGGCCAGGACACCGGACGCGACCTGGTCTGCCTCTCCGACTGGATGGCCGGCCGCCTCATCCGGCACGGCTGGGCCCAGCGCCTGGACCCGGCCAACATGACCAACGCCGTCACCAACCTGGAGAACCGCTTCCGCGCCGCCCCGCACGACCCCGGCCGCCAGTACAGCTACCCCTGGGCGGGCACCGCCGCCGTCGTCGCCTACAACATCAAGGCGACCGGCGGCCGCAAGGTCACCAGCACCGAGCAGCTCCTCACCGACCCCAAGCTCAAGGGCCGCGTCTCCCTGCTCACCGAGATGCACGACACCATGGGCCTGATCATGCTCGGCATGGGCGCCGACTCCGCGTCGTTCACCGACGACGACTTCGACGCCGCCATCGACACCGTGCAGCGCGCCGTGGACCGCAAGCAGATCCGCAGCTTCACCGGCAACGACTACATGGACGGGCTCAACCGGGGCGACATCGCCGCCTGCGTCGCCTGGGCCGGCGACATCGTGCAGCTCGGCTTCGACAACCCGAACATCCGCTTCCACCTGCCCGACACCGGCTATCTCTTCGGCACCGACGACATGCTCGTCCCCGCCCGCGCCCGGCACCGGGCCAACGCCGAGGCGTTCATCGACCACTACTACCAGCCGAAGGTCGCCGCCGAACTCGCCGCGTGGGTCAACTACATCTGCCCCGTCACCGGAGCGCGCGAGGCGATGGCCGACATCGACGAGGAACTCGCCGACAACCCGCTGATCTTCCCCGACGAGGACATGATCAAGAAGGGCCATGTCTTCCGTCCCCTCAGCGAGAAGGAAGAGGAACGGTACGAGGGCCAGTTCGCCCGCCTCATCGGCGCGTAGGGCCCTCCCCGCGCGCTGCCCGTCGGTGCCCTTACGATCCGGAAGCGATGCACACATGACGATCCGACTCACCGGGATCAGCAAGACCTTCGGCGACTTCACCGCCGTCCACCCGCTCGACCTCACCATCCCCGAGGGCTCCTTCTTCGCCCTCCTCGGCGCCTCCGGCTGCGGCAAGACCACCACGCTGCGCATGATCGCCGGCCTGGAGGAACCCAGCACCGGCAGCATCCTGCTCGGCGACGACGACATCACCCACCTGCCCCCGCACCGCCGCCCCGTCAACACGGTCTTCCAGAGCTACGCCCTCTTCCCCCACCTGGACATCCACGACAACGTCGCCTTCGGGCTGCGCCGCCGGGGCATCAGGTCGGTGACCAAGCAGGTCCAGGAGATGCTCGACCTCGTCGAACTCGGCCACCTCGCCCGGCGCAAACCCCGCCAGCTCTCCGGCGGACAGCAGCAGCGCGTCGCGCTCGCCCGCGCCCTCATCAACCGCCCCCGCGTCCTGCTGCTCGACGAACCGCTCGGCGCCCTCGACCTCAAGCTGCGCCGCCAGATGCAGCTCGAACTCAAACGCATCCAGACCGAGGTCGGCATCACGTTCGTGCATGTCACGCACGACCAGGAGGAGGCCATGGCGATGGCCGACACCGTCGCCGTGATGCGCGGCGGCCGCGTCGAACAACTCGACGACCCCGCCGAGCTGTACGAGAACCCGCGCACCGCGTTTGTCGCCAACTTCCTCGGCACCTCCAACCTCATCGAGGCCGAGATCGTCGCGACGGGCGGCGGCGCCACCCACTGCAAGGCGGCCGGCGAACGGCTCACGCTCCCCACCGCCCGTGGCGCCGAGAACACCCCCGAGGGTGCCGCCCTCCTCGTCGGCGTCCGCCCGGAGAAGATCAGCCTCACCCCCAC
>NZ_WMLF01000642.1 GCF_014156695.1 Streptomyces durbertensis
GACCACGGCTTCACCTTCGGCGACGTGCGTCCGACCTTCACCGGGCACGAACTGTGCTCCGGAGACCCCTGGCTGCGCAGCGTCACCATCCCGCTGGGCGAGTCGTACCACCCCAACGCCGCCGGACAGTCCGGCGGCTACTACCCGGTCCTGGCGCGGGTCGCCTGACCGCGACCCGGGCGGCGGCGCGTGCGTGCGCCGCCGTCCGGGTCCCCGCCGGCCGCCGTCCGGGTCCCCGCCGGCGCCGCTGTCCGCGCGGAAGGGAACCGGAAGCGCGTTCTCGGCGTTCTCTCAAGAGGGAGACGTTCCCGTGTCGAGTGGAGGCGGATGTCATGAGTGTCCAGGGGAAGATCGCCCTCGGCGGAGTCGCCGTCGGTCTGCTGCTGCTCGTGCTCGGCGTTCCGCTGTGGGCGGTGCTGCTGATCGTCGTCGGGGTGCCGGCGGTGGCCTACCTCACGTTGGACCCCTCCCAGCGGCGTCGGCTCAAGCGCGTCTCCCGCAAGCAGATCGGCCGCTGAGCGCGCGCCGTCCGCACACCTCGAGCACGCCCGGCGCGGCCTCCTCGCCGCGCTGCCGGACGCGTAGAGTGGTCGCCCCGACACTCCGGCGGTCCGAGACAGGGGCGTGGTCAGTTTGCGGCGGTACGACAGGCTGAGGGAGATCCGGCGGCTCGACCCGGACGAGGACTGCGAGAGGATCTACCGCCTGCTGGCGGCGTACGAGTTCCCCTGGGACTTCACCAAGTCCCTGGAGCTGGCGCTGTACCGCACGTACGCCGTACCGAGCATCGGCCGGCTGCTCGCCGAGACGGCGGAGCTGACCGACCGCTCGCAGAAGCGGTACGACGACACCGCCCTGCTGCTCGACGCGGTCATGGAGCACGGGCACGGCTCGGAGCGGGGCCGGACCGCCGTCCGCCGCATCAACCAGATGCACCGCGCGTACGACATCTCCAACGACGACATGCGGTACGTGCTGTCCACGTTTGTGGTCACGCCCAAACGCTGGCTCGACGACTACGGCTGGCGGCGCCTGACCGAGCACGAGGCGGCGGCGTGCGCCGCCTACTACCAGCGGCTGGGCCGGAACATGGGCATCCGTGACATCCCCGGTGACTACCCCGCCTTCGAGGACTGCCTCGACCGCTACGAGAAGGAGCACTTCGCGTACGACGACGGCGGCAGAGCGGTCTCCGACGCCACCCTCGCCCTGATGGCCTCCTGGTACCCCCGCCCGCTCGCCCCGCTGGCCAAGACGGGCGCGCTCGCCCTGCTGGACGACAGCCTGGTCGACGCCTTCCGCTACCGCCCGCCGAACCCGGCGGTGCGCAGAGCGGTGCGCGGCGCTGTCCGGCTGCGTGGCCGGGCCGTACGGCTGCTGCCGCCCCGCGCCAGACCGCACTACGCCCGGCAGAACCGGCAGATCAAGGGATACCCGGGCTACCCGCACGGCTACGACCTCGCTGAACTCGGCACCTTCCCGGCCGGCTGCCCCCGGCCCGCGGGGCCTGGAGAACGCCGCTAGGGGGAACGCCTCCGGACGGCCTCGCGGTGTGCCAGCGCGAGGAAGCGGTTGTCCTCGTCGACGTAGCGGACGAGCCGCCAACCGGCGTCGCCGAGCAGCGTCCGGAGCCGCCCCTCGGCGCGGACGTCCGTCGGGGAGAGGACACGCCCCTGCCTGGCTGCCAGCGCGGCGCGGCCGACCGGGTGGAAGAGTGCCAGCGTGCCGCCGGGGCGGACCACCCGGGCGAGTTCGCCGAGCGTGCCGCCGGGCTCGGCCACGTGCCCGATCAGGCCGGCCGCGAACACCGCGTCCAGCACGGCCGTCCGCAGCGGCAGCCGGTCGACGTCCGCGAGGAGCAGCGCGCCGGCCTCGTGCCGTCCGGCGCGCGCCGCGACGTCCAGCATCGCCGGGGTGACGTCGACGCCGAGCACCCGGCCCTCCGCGCCCACCGCCGCCCGCAGGGCCGGCAGCACGCGGCCCGTGCCGCAACCGGCGTCCAGCACCCGGTCCCCGGCGCGCAGGCCCAGCGCGGTGACCGCGGCGGTGTAGGCGGGGCCGTCCCCGGCGAATCTGGCGTCCCAGCGCTCGGCCCGAGAGGTGAAGAAGGCCCGGACCTCCTCCGGGCCTTCTTCACCTCTCGGGCCGAGCGCTGGGACGCCAGA
>NZ_WMLF01000643.1 GCF_014156695.1 Streptomyces durbertensis
GGTCCGGACGGGGAGCGCGGGGCGGCCCGTCCGTCATGGCCAGTCGATGCCGGACGCGGTGTGGTGACGGTCCGGCGACCACTCGTCGGGAGCGGGGGCGGGCCAGTCGATGGTGAGGCCGTGGGCGGACAACGAGGGTTCAAACGAGGGTTCAGGGGCGGGCGGTTGGCAGACCACCGAGGTGCCGAGGGCGGCGAGGGCCGCGACGCCGGCGAGACGGGTTCCCCTGGCCTTGGGCTTCTTCATCTCTCTCCCTCTGTCGAGCGGATCAACGTGCGGGGTGGAGCGGGGATGGCGGTGAGGCGGTGGTGCGTTCCGTCGGACAGTAGTCGACCGATGGCAAATCTGGCAACAGCGAGGCAATGAGTTTGCCACCCCGTCATGTGGGCTTCTTGTCCGGGTGTGGAAAAAATGCGCCCGGCTGGTTTGTTCGCTGGGCGCCATCTCCTTGGTCGGCCGCTCATACTCTGGGTGGTCCCGCTGTCGGCAGGGCTGGAAACTTCTGGCAATCATGCTGGCATTCTTTTGCCAGGTGTTGTCGACTGGCGTATCCTTGAGTCGCGCCGTTCGGGCACCCGCGGGACCGCCGGGGTCCGCGGTGAGATGTCCACGCGCGACCCGGGTAGGGCGTGCGGCGTCGGCCGGCCCTCCGGGCGCCGACGACACGCCGCCACCGCGACGCGCTGGCCTCCCAGGGCGTGAACAGCCGTTTTCCGAGCAGAACTGAGGATTGGTCACATGCACCGACAGCCGTCCTTCGGTCAACGGCTCCGACAGCTGCGGACGGAGCGCGGCCTCTCGCAGGCGGCGCTCGCCGGGGACGGCCTGTCCACCGGCTACCTCTCCCGGCTCGAGTCAGGCGCGCGGCAGCCGAACGACCGGGTGGTGGCCTACCTGGCGGAACGCCTCGGGATCGGTGCGGAGGACTTCGCGGTCTGCGCCGACGAGACATCGCTCGCGCACGCGCTCACCCTGGCCGTCTCCGCCGAGTCCGACCAGGCGGTGATGGCGCTCCGGGACCTGCTCGCCACCGACTCGCGGCACGAGCGCACGCCGCGTTGGCAGGCGCTGTGGATGATCGCCAGGATCGAGCGGGCGGACGGGAACCGCGCGGCCGAGCGGGTGCATCTCCGTGAGCTTGTGGAACTCGCCGACGAACTGGGGCTGCCGCAGCTGCGAGTCAGGTCCCGGGCCCGGCTCGCACGCTGCCTGCGCGCCGAGGGGGAGATCGGCGAGGCGATGGACGTCGCCGTGCTCGCGTGCTCGGTCGCCCGCGAGGCGGACCTCGCCGTCGGTGATCTGGGAATGGCGCTGCTCGCGCTGGTGACGGTGGAGGCGGAGGCGGGTCGGCTGCCCGATGCCCGAGCGCACGCGGAGGAACTCTGCGCGCTCACGAAGGGCGAGACCGGACCGCTCGCGGTCGAGGCGCTGTGGGCGGCGGCCACCGTGCGGTTCCGGCAGGGTGACCACGTACCCGCGCGGGAGCTGCTGGAAGAGGCGCTGGAGGCCATGGACAGCAGGGTGGACGTCAAGCTGTGGATGCGGTTGCGGCTCGCGGCGGCTTCGCTCTACCTCCAGCTCACTCCGCCCTGTGTGCCCCAGGCGAGGAGTCGGCTCGCGGAGGCGGAGACCGCCCTCGAACTCGTCGGCACCTCGTTGCACCGGCAGGAGGCCACCACGCTCCGGGCGCAACTCGCTTTCCACGAGAAGCGCTACGAGGAGGCTCGGGCACTGCTCGACGGCCTTGAGGGGGTCGATCTTCGGCTGACCTTCCGGGACCAGCTGCGGCTCTCCGTGCTCTGCAGCCGACTGCTGGTCCAGGAGGGGCGGCTGGAGGAGGGCCTGAGAAGGCTGAGGGAGTCCGCTCAGCAGGCTCAGGAAAGCTCCAACGTGGATCTCGCGGCCGAGATCTGGCGCACGGTGGCCGAGACCCTGGCCGAGGGCCGGCCGGTGCCCGAGAGCGCCGGCTGAGGCGGCCGGCCGAGCCGGTCGGAGGCAGGGTCGCCGGCCTCGCTCGTGCCAGGGCGCCGAGGAGCGCCCTGGCACGACCCCGTGTCGCCCGGGGCGGCTCAGCCGCGCCGCTGTGCGGTCGGTCGGGGAGCGGGGGTCAGGCCGTGCCGGATGGCGTGCGCGGAGTCGATGCCGTAG
>NZ_WMLF01000644.1 GCF_014156695.1 Streptomyces durbertensis
GGTGACGACCAGACGGCCGACACTGAGGCCGATGGCGATGAGGGCCGCACCTCCTAGCAGGGGTACACCCTTCGCTTCTCCATTCCAGAGACCGAGGAAGCTACTTGACAGGAGCGCGATCGCCACCGCGAAGTAGTAGAGCGCGGGGCGACAGGTGGTCCTGGCTCGCAGTACGGACGTTTCGATCGGATCCGCCATCTGACGGAAGCCCGGCCGGACGGTGATCGCCTCGCCGTCGGGGACAGCTGTCTGCCCGTTGTCCTGGGTCCAGCCCCTGATGTAGCGGCCATCGCCAAGTACGAGGACCGCCGGAACGGACACGCGGGCCATCGGCTCGTTCGCCGGGTGCCAGTAGAGCCAGCCTTCCCTGCCGGCGAGGACGTCCGAGACCACCAGTGGGTCGGCGCGTCGGTCGAGGAACAGCGAACGCTCACCGTTCTCGGACAGGAGGCAGAGCGCTCCCGACTTGTAGGGACTCAGGGCCGGCTCGGCCGCAGCGTACTCCGCGTGAGACTTTACGAGGAGGGCATCGGCCTCCTCGTGGCCGCGGGACGGCGACGAGGGGACTCCGCCGAACCGGTCACTGACGATGATGGGAAGGGCGTGGCCCGCACCGGAGTTCAACGCCTGGTCGATCTTTTTGGTCGCCCTTCTGTGGTCCTTGAGCGCGCGGTGGCCGAGGATCCCTGCCCACGCCGCAACGAGGGGAACAGCGCCGAGTCCTGCCTCGGTGTGAACTTCGGGGGATACGGCGACATCGAGCGGTGTGGCTCCCGGTCCGTGCACGCCCAGCATCACCGGAACGGCCGCGAAGCACGTGAACCAGAAGACGAACTGGATGTGCGAGTGATATGCGATCGGCCAACTCGCATCCATGATCTTGAAGCCTCTGGGTTGTGCCGGGCGTGGAACGGCCGGCAGCACCGCCAGGTGGGCACAGATTACCCTGTCCGTCGCCTCCCTGAACCAGAAGCCAAGCGCGATGAGGAGAAGGCAGAGGAAGAGATCGAGCCGCACCTTTGCGTAGTCGGTCCACAAGGTCTGGCAGACAATCGCCGCGATCAATCCCGCCCAGATGGCGAAGCCGGCAGCCACACGTGTCAGCCTGTGCACAGTCATCCTCCGATCTCAATCGAGCAGTGCGCGCACGCTTGGTGAGATCAGACGGCACGGTGGTCGTAGCCCTTGCCCGGCATGGGGAAGGCGCCGATCTCCCTGATCTTCTGCTCCAACTGTTCCGTGCCGGTCTGGCGGGCGGCGTTAAGAGTAACGAAGAGGCCGAGAAGAGCAATCTCGGCGTTCTGGTAGAGCGAGACGATGCGGACCGCCTTGTACGCTGCGGCGGCCATGAACGCGGCAGCCATGAACGCGCCGACCACTGAGGCCGCTGCTTTTGCGGTGGGCGGCTTCGCCTTGGGCGGCGAGCTCTTCGCGTTCGGCGTCGGACATGGCGGCCCACTTCTCCTGGAAGTCGCGGGATTCGGCGAGGCCGGCCTCGGCGTAGGCCGAGACGTTGACGGCCTGGCGGAGGCTCATGCGACCGGAGAGGACTTCCTCGGCCATCTCCTTCAGCACCGGCCCGGCGGCGCCCTTGCGGAGGAGTTCGAGTGAGTTGCGGAGTGAGCGGGCGTCGGCCGGGTTGCGGGCGATGTCCAGGAACTCGGAGTCGTCGACGTCGCGGTTGTGGGCGTTGGGCTCTTCGGGCATGGGTTGAGTCCCCCGGCGTGCTGGGTGCGGTCGTTGGTGTACCGGGGCACGGCGGGGCGGCGCCGGTGGGTGTCCCCCGTTCGGCGGCTCACGCTAGCAAGGGTGGGGAGGTGGAGGGCACGGGGTGTGGTGCCCCGGTTGCGGAGCGGGAGGGGTTGCTCCCGTGTTGTCCGCTGTGGTGTCGGCGGGTGTGTTGCCGGTCAGGGGAGGAGTTGGACTGCGGTGAGGGAGACGCCGGCTATCAGGAGCCAGGCGGTGAGGCCGAGTGCGGCGACGCGGGCGCCGGTTCGGGTGAGGGTGGGGAGGTGGACGGCGCTGCCGAGGGCGAAGAGGGCGGCGGCGAGGAGGAGTTCCTGCGCGGTGTGGGCGGCGGCGAGCAGCGGGTCGGGGAGGACGCCGGTGCTGCGGAGGGCGACGGCGGCGAGGAAGCCGAGGATGAAG
>NZ_WMLF01000645.1 GCF_014156695.1 Streptomyces durbertensis
AGCAAGGACGCCTCGTGAACAGCTGCTTCCTCGACGTGCACGTGCTCCAGACCGTGCCGCCCAGCAACCTCAACCGGGACGACACGGGCGCCCCCAAGTCGGCGATCTACGGCGGCGTTCCGCGCGCCCGCGTCTCCAGCCAGGCGTGGAAGCGCGCCACCCGCACCTTCTTCGGCGAGCAGAACCTGCTCGACCCGAGTGAACTCGGCGTCCGCACCAAGAAGGTCGTCGAACTCCTCGCCGGCCGCATCACCGAGCGCGACCCCGCCATCCCGCAGGCCGACGCGCTGAAACTGGCCGAGGCGGTCGTCAAGGAGGCCACCGGCGCGAAGATCGAGGTGCCGAAACGCAAGTCGAAGCAGGCGGAGGACGGCGATCCCGAGGCGGCGCCGGAGGCGAAGTACCTGATGTTCCTCAGCGCCCGCCAGATCGACGGCCTCGCCGCGCTGGCCGTCGAGGGCGCCGCCGACATCAAGGCGCACCTCAAGGACAAGGAGAACAAGGCGAAGGCGAAGGAGATCGCGAGCACCCGGCACTCCGTCGACATCGCCCTGTTCGGCCGCATGGTCGCCGACGCCGCCGACATCAACGTCGACGCCGCCGTGCAGGTCGCGCACGCCATCAGCGTGCACCGCGCGGAGAACGAGGCCGACTACTACACCGCCGTCGACGACAAGAACGAGGACGCGGAGACCGGCGCCGGAATGATCGGCACGGTCGACTTCAACTCCGCGACGCTGTACCGGTACGCCGCCCTCGGCGTCCACCAGCTCGCCGCCAACCTCGGCCAGGGCCTGCGCGACGACGAGCCGCGCAGCGAGCCCGTCCGCCGCGCGGTCGAGGCGTTCGTCCACGGCTTTGTCGCCTCGCTCCCCACCGGCAAGATCAACACCTTCGGCAACCACACGCTCCCCGACGCCGTGGTGCTCAAGCTCCGCACCACCCGCCCCATGAGTTTTGTCGCCGCGTTCGAGGAGCCCGTGACGGCCGACCTCTCCGGCGGCCACCTCCGCGAGGCCTGCGGTCGACTCGCCGACTACGCCGCCGACATGGAGTCCAAGTACGGCGACGCCGAGACGACCACCACCTGGGTCCTGCGCGTCGGCGACAACACCGCCAAGCTCGCCGACATCGGAGAGGAGGCCGCGAGCCTCCCCGAGCTTGTCGCCGCCGTCGGCCGCGCCGTCGCCGAACGCCTGGACGCCACCGCATGAGCACGCTCACGCTGCGGCTGGCGGGCCCCCTCCAGTCCTGGGGGTCCGCCGCCCGCTTCGTCCGCCGCACGACGGAGGCGATGCCGACCAAGAGCGGCGTCATCGGCCTGCTCGCCGCCGCCCAGGGCCTCACCCGGGACGACAACGACGGCCTGGCCCGGCTCGCCCGCCTCCGCTTCGGCGTCCGCGTCGACCAACCCGGCATGCGGGTAAGGGACTTCCAGACCGCCCACCACGCCGTGACCGGCAGATCGATGCCGCTCACCGAGCGCTTCTACCTCTCCGACGCCGTCTTCGTCGCCGCCCTCGAAGGCGACCACGCGCAGCTGACCGAGTTGGAGGCGGCCCTGCACACCCCCGTCTACCCGCCCTACCTCGGCCGCCGCTCCTGCCCACCGGCCGGCCGGCTCGTCCTCCGCGTCCACGCCGACAAGGACGTCGAAGCCGCACTGCGTGCCGAACCCTGGCAGGCCGCCACGTGGCACCAGCGGAGCCGACACGACGAACCCGTCGTCCCCCTCACCCTCCGACGCGAGCCGCGCCCCGGCGAACGCGGCGAGACGGACACCCTCCGCGACCAGCCGCTCAGCTTCGCCGCCGAACACCGCCGCCACGCGCTGCGCGGCGTGGTCACCTGCCGGCCCGCCGAAGTCGCCAACCCACACCACCGGCCCGCGCGACGCCCCGCCCCCGGCTGGGCCGACCACGACCCGATGACCGCCCTCGCCGAGGCGGCGGCGGAGGGACGGAACACCTGATGTACCTGACCCGTTTCCGAGTGAACACCGCACGCGCCGGCGCCCGCCGCCTGCTCTCCTCTCCCCAGGCGCTGCACGCCGCCGTCATGTCCTCCTTCCCGGCCCTCCTCCCCGCCTCCTCGCCGGGTGAGAGCCCTGCCGGGGCACGCGTCCTGTGGCGCCTGGACCACAAC
>NZ_WMLF01000646.1 GCF_014156695.1 Streptomyces durbertensis
CCTCCAGGCCGGGGAACAGGAGTGCGCGGACCGCCTGCGGCGCCTCGGCGCCGCGTCAGTGCTGCGGGGCCTTCTCGGCGCCGGCGCCGGTCAGCGCCCGCACCTGCAGCTCCGCGAAGCGGCGCGGGTCGTTCTCCTTCGACATCAGCGTGCCGACGACCGCGCACAGCAGGCCCAGCGGGATCGACACCAGGCCCGGGTTGCCGAGCGGGAACCAGTTGATGTCGATCGACGACACCAGCGCCGTCTCCGAGCCGGAGAACACCGGGGAGAAGATCACCAGGCCGACCGCGCTGATCAGGCCGCCGTAGATGCCGGCCACCGCGCCCTGCGTGTTGAAGCGCTTCCAGAAGAGGCTGAGCAGCAGCGTGGGGAGGTTCGCGGAGGCGGCGATGGCAAACGCCAGGGCCACCAGGAACGCCACGTTCAGGCTCTGCGCGAAGATCGCCAGGCCGATCGCCACACAGCCGACCGCCAGCGCGCTGCCCCGCGCGACCCGCACCTCCTCGTGCTCGGTGGCCTTGCCCCGCCGCAGCACGCTGTTGTAGAAGTCGTGGGCGAGCGAGGAGGACGAGGCGATCATCAGCCCGGCCACCGTCGACAGGATCGCCGCGAACGCCACGGCGGCGATCACCGCGAGCATCACCGCCGCCAGCGCGCTGCCGCCGAAGTGCGCCCCGACCGCCTCCGCGAGCTGGGGGGCCGCGGTGTTGCCGGCCGCGTTCTGCGCGGTGATGGCCTCCTTGCCGACCATGGCCGCCGCGCCGAAGCCGAGCACGAGGGTCATCAGGTAGAAGCTGCCGATCAGGCCGATGCCCCAGTTCACCGACTTACGGGCGGTGCGGGAGTCGGGCACGGTGTAGAAGCGGATCAGGATGTGCGGCAGGCCGGCGGTGCCGAGCACCAGCGCCAGGCCGAGCGAGATCAGGTCCAGCTTGTTCCACAGCGTCTGCCAGGCGTCGCCGGGGACCTCCTTGCCGAAGTTCAGCCCTGGTTCGAGGAACGCCTGGCCGACCCCGCTGGCGTCGGCGGCGTCCGTCATCAGCGAGCCGAGGTTGAAGTTGTAGGAGGCCAGCACCATCACCGTCAGCAGGAAGGCGCCGCCCATCAGCATGCCGGCCTTGATGATCTGCACCCAGGTGGTGCCCTTCATCCCGCCGAACATCACGTAGACGATCATCAGCACGCCGACCACCACGATGCCGGCGATCTTCGCGGCGTCCGCGCTCATGCCGAGGTACGTCTCACCCGGCTGGATTCCCAGCAGCAACGCGATCAGCGCGCCCGCGCCGACCATCTGCGCGAGCAGGTAGAAGATCGAGACCGTGATCGTCGAGACGGCCGCCGCCGTGCGCACCGGGCGCTGCCGCATCCGGTAGGAGAGCACGTCGGCCATGGTGAACCGGCCCGAGTTGCGCAGCAGTTCGGCGACCAGCAGCAGCGCCACCAGCCAGGCGACCAGGAAGCCGATCGAGTAGAGGAAGCCGTCGTACCCGGCCAGCGCGATCATGCCGGCGATGCCCAGGAAGGACGCCGCCGACATGTAGTCGCTTCCGATCGCGAAGCCGTTCTGCATGCCGGAGAACTCCCGGCCCCCGGAGTGGAAGTCGGTCGCCGAGCGGGTCTGGCGGCCCGCCCACACGGTGATCACGAGGGTGATGGCGATCATCACGAGGAAGAGCAGGACGGTGAACGTCCGGCCGGTGGTGCCGGCCTCCTCGGCGAGTTGGTACGTCACGGGTGCGGTGGTCACCGGCGCGCCTCCTCGGCCTCGGTCCGGTCGGCGGCGGCGTCGGAGGCGGTGCCGGACGCGGTGTCGGGGGCGGTGGCGGTGCCGCCGTCCAGCTCCTCGCACAGCTCGCCGGCGAGCGGGTCAAGACGCCTGGCGGCGTAGCGCGCGTACAGCACGGCGATGCCGAACGTGGTGACGAACTGGAGCACGCCGAAGACCAAGGCCAGGTTCACCCGGCCGAAGAGGACGGTCGCCATCGTGTCGCGGGCGTAGGCCGACATCAGTACGTAGAGCAGGTACCAGCTGAAGAAGGCGGCGCTCATCGGGAACACGAACACCAGCAGCCGGCGCCGCAGCTCCTTGAAGCGGGGGTCCTCGTGCATCTCCACGGAACGGTCGCTCAGCGT
>NZ_WMLF01000647.1 GCF_014156695.1 Streptomyces durbertensis
GGTCTCCGCCGGGTCGGCGTCGCCGGGCGGCAGGCCGCTGCCGGCGAGCGCCTTGGGCTCCGGCGGGGCCGGCTCGGCCGGGGGCCCGGCGGGCTGCGGCAGCGACGCCAGCGAGGCGGGGCCTCTTCGCGCCACCGGGTCGAGGAGCGCCTGGTAGGGGCCCACCGCCGTCTTGCCGATCCGGCTCAGCGCGGACCACATCGTGACCTGGTTCGCCGAGACGACCGGCATCCGCAACTCGGCCTCCAGCTGCGGGATGACGTCGTAGGTGGGCAGGTTGGTGCAGCTGATGAACAGGGCGTCCGGCGCGTCGGCGACGGCCTCCCTGGCCATGGCGACCACGTCCCGGTAGGGCACCCGCCAGATGTGCCGGGTCAGCCCCAGGTAGCTGCGGCCGGTGACCTGCACCCCGGCCTCGGCGAGGAAGTCCTCCAGCGAGTCGGTGACCGACTTCGTGTAGGGGGTGACAACGGCGACACGCCGCGCGCCCAACTCGGCCAGCGCGTCCAGCAGCGCGCCGGAGGTGGTGACCGCCGGGCTCTCCCCCGCCTGCGTCATGGCCAGCGCCATGGCGTGTTCGCCCGCCCGGCCGGCGACAAACGAGCCCGACGTGCAGGCGTACGCGAACACCTCGGGGCGTACGGCGGTCAGCGCCTGCACCGCCTCGCGCAGCGTCTCGTGCTCGCTGACCAGCCGGGCCAGGTCCAGGCTGACCTCCACCGGGACGAACGGGGTCCGGGTCAGATGGAGGGAGACGTCGTCCGGCACCCACCGCCAAAGCTCGCGGTCCAGGGCGAAGTCGAAGGGCGCGACGATCCCGACGCCGCGTTGCGGCGCCGGGCCGCCGAGGAACGAGACATCCATAACGAGCCCCTAAGGACACACGCAGGGAGGCCTCCGGCCGCACGGGCGTAAAGCCTGGAACGGCCTTGGCCGAAGAGGGAAAAGAACCGGACAGAAGCCGGGACGCCGGGACAGATGCCTTTGTTGACGAAGGTAGTTTCCGATCCCTACCGTGGTCAATCCCGAGCACCCGACCGCCGGACCCGTTTTCTCCGCCCAGTCAAACCCGCCCTCGTTGCGAAATGGTTTCCCGTTGATGACACCGACAGATCCGCCGAGGCCGACCGGGACGCGCCCGCCGCGTGTGCTGGTGCTCGACGACAGTCCCCGACCCGACCTGACCGCGCTGTCCGGGCGGGCCGAGGTCGGCTACGCCGACGCGTCGTCGCTGGCCTCCCGCCTGCCGGCGGCCGACGTGCTGCTGGTGTGGGACTTCACCTCCGACGCGGTGCGGCACGCCTGGCCGGGTGACGGCCACCGCCCCGGCTGGGTGCACACGGCCAGCGCGGGCGTGGACCGCCTGCTGCCGGAGTTGGCCGCCTCGGACGTGGTGATCACCAATGCGCGCGGCGTCTTCGACCAGCCGATCGCGGAATATGTAGCCGGGCTTGTACTAGCAATGGCCAAGGATTTTCACCGCACCTGGGAATTCCAACGGGAGCGCGCCTGGCGGCACCGGGAGACAAAGCGGGTCGCCGGAACGCGCGCGTTGGTGATCGGTTCCGGTCCGATCGGCCGCGCGATCGGCCGCACGCTTATGGCACTGGGTGTCACGGTGGAGCTTGTGGGCCGTCGCGAGCGGGCCGGCGACCCGGAATTCGGAACCGTCCGCGCCTCCGATGATCTCGCCAAGCTGCTTCCCTCGGCCGACTGGGTGGTGTGCGCCGCCCCGCTCACCCCGGCCACCGAGGGACTGTTCGACGCCGCCGCCTTCGGCCGGATGAAACCCGGCGCGCACTTCGTGAACATCGGCCGCGGCCGGCACGTCGTCACCGACGACCTGGTCGCCGCCCTGGAGGCGGGGCGGCTCGCCGGCGCCGCGCTCGACGTGCTGGAGGAGGAGCCGCTGCCCGCCGACAGCCCGCTGTGGCGGGTGCCCGGCCTGCTGGTCTCCCCGCACATGAGCGGCGACACGATCGGTTGGCGCGACGACCTCGCGCGGCAGTTCGTCGAGAACTTCGACCGGTGGGCGGCGGGCGAACCGCTGCTCAACGTCGTGGACAAGCGCCTCGGTTACGTCACCGACGCCCCTCCCCCCACCCGCCCGGCGCCGTCGGCGGAGGCCGGCCG
>NZ_WMLF01000648.1 GCF_014156695.1 Streptomyces durbertensis
GTATTCGGGTTGCCGCCCGCCGGGCACACCGGACATCTTGACCGGATGATCGGACTACCGCGAGTCCTCACCGAAGACCAGTGCCAGCAGTTGGACGCCGAACGGCTCGTCCCGGCCGTCACCCGACTGTGTGAACGGCTGGGCGCGCCCGGCGTGCGACCGGAGCCGTTCGACGAGGGCTCGCTCCCGGTGTACGCGGTGGGGGAGGAGCTGGTCCTGAAGCTCTACCCGCCGCCGTACGTCGACGAGCTGGACGTGGAGAGCGGCGCCCTGCGGGCCTTGCGGGGGCGACTGCCGGTCGCGGTGCCCGGTGTGCGCGCCGCCGAGGTCGTCGAGGGGTGGGGCGCCCTGCTGATGGGCCGCCTGCCGGGCGAGAGCCTGGCCGGGGCGTGGCCGGGGCTGTCCGCCGACGAGCGCCGGCGGGTGGTCGAGCAACTCGGCCGCGCGCTCGCCGCGATGCACGCCGTCCCGCCGCCGGAGGGCCTCGGCCCGGCCGACTGGGGGAGGTTCGTGGAGGAGCGGGCCGCCGCCTGCGTGTCGCGGCAGCGGGGACTCGGCGCGCCCGCCGAGTGGCTGCGGCAGATCCCGGACTTCCTCGCCACCGTGGAACTACCCGCCGGGCCGCCGGTGTTGCTGCACACCGAGTTCATGCCGGTGCACGTCCACGGCCGCCGGGGCGCCGGTGGGCGCTGGACGGCCACCGGCCTGCTGGACTTCGAGCCCGCCATGCGCGGCGCCCGTGAGTACGACCTCGTGGCCGTCGGCCTCTTCCTCACCCGGGGCGACGCCGGACTGCTGCGTGCCTTCCTGACCGCGTACGGGCTCGGCGAGCGCGACATCGCGGCGGCACCCCGGGTGGCGATGGCGTACACCCTCCTCCACCGGCAGTGTCATCTGCCCTGGTTCCTGCGTGAGGTCCCGCCCGGCGGCGCCGCCACGTTCGACGAACTGGCCCGGCGCTGGTTCGGCGTGGACGGAGCCTGAGGCGGCTGGAGACCGGCGGAGATCCGGGACGTGCGGAGATCCGGGACATAAGGGGCCGATCGCCGGGTACGCGAGGCGCACGGGAGGAAACGGAGTCCCCCCGTCGGCCCGGCACTTCGGTGCGGGGCCGCACGAACAAGGGAAGGAGGACACTGTGTCGCAGGTCGAGGAGTCGGTGGAAGTCGCTGTTCCGGTGCGCACCGCCTACAACCAGTGGACGCAGTTCGAGACGTTCCCCGAGTTCATGGAGGGCGTCGAACGAGTGGAGCAGCGGACCGACACGCTCACCCACTGGGTGACCGACGTCGGTGGCGCGCGGCGTGAGTTCGACGCGCGGATCACCGAGCAGATCCCCGACGAGCGGGTGGCCTGGACGACCGTCGCCGGCGAGGCCCGGCAGGCGGGTGTGGTGACGTTCCACCGGTTGGACGCCAACCGGACCAAGGTGATGCTCCAGATGGAGTTCGACCCGGAGGGCCTGGCCGAGAACGTCGGCGACAAGCTGGGCTTCGTCCGCCGCCGGGCCAGCGGTGACCTGGAGCGGTTCAAGGACTACATCGAGGCGCGGGGCGCCGAGAGCGGCGCCTGGCGGGGCGTGGTCTGACCGCGACGGACGCCCGGCGCCGGCCTGTCCCGGGTTTCCCGTCCGCCGCCCGCACCGACCGCCGGTGCGGGCGGCGGACGCGTGCACGGGTGCGTTGTCGGTGTCCGGTGCTTGACTGGGGGTCGACCGTCGGTGGAGGAGGGGCTGTGCTGGTCGAGCGGAGTGGGGACCTGCTGCGGGACGACGCCCAGGCGTTGGTGAACCCGGTCAACACGGTCGGAGTGATGGGCAAGGGCCTGGCGCTGCGCTTCAGGAGCGCCTACCCGGAGATGTTCAAGGTCTACGTGCGCGCCTGCGCGGCGGGGGAGGTCCGGCCCGGGCGGGTGTTCCCGGTCGCCGTGGGGGAGCGGCGCTGGGTGCTGAACCTCCCCACCAAGCGGCACTGGCGGTCCGGATCCCGGCCCGGTGACATCCGCGCCGGCCTGGACAGCCTGGTCGAGGTGGCCGCCGAGCTGCGGCTGGACAGTGTGGCGATACCCGCGTTGGGGTGCGGCGAGGGCGGCCTGGAGTGGCCGTGGGTGCGGGAGGTGGTCCGGGAGCGC
>NZ_WMLF01000649.1 GCF_014156695.1 Streptomyces durbertensis
TCCTTGAGCTGGCGGCGGCTTCCTGCGCATCCGGGAGGGCGACGACCCGCTGGACGCCTCCAGCGTGCACCCGGAGGCGTACCCGGTGGTGCGCCGCATGGCCACCGAGACCGGCGGCGCGGTGGCGACGCTGATCGGCAACACCGCGGTGCTGCGCTCGCTGCGCCCGGAGAAGTTCGTCGACGACCGGTTCGGCCTGCCGACGGTCACCGACATCCTGGGCGAGCTGGAGAAACCGGGCCGCGACCCGCGCCCGGCGTTCAAGACCGCGGCCTTCAAGGAGGGCGTGGAGAAGCTCGGCGACCTGACCGCCGGCATGGTGCTGGAGGGCGTGGTCACCAACGTCGCCGCGTTCGGCGCGTTTGTCGACGTCGGAGTGCACCAGGACGGGCTGGTGCACGTCTCCGCGATGTCCACGTCGTTTGTGAGCGACCCGCGCGAGGTCGTCAAGCCCGGCGACATCGTGAAGGTCAAGGTGCTCTCCGTCGACGTGGACCGCAAGCGGATCTCGCTGACGCTGCGGCTGGACGACGAGGTCACGGCCGACGGCCGGCCGGCCCCGCGCCGCTCAGGCGGCGCGGGCCGCCAGGGCGGCGGCGAGGGACCGCGCGGCGGCCAGCGCGGCGAGGCGCGGGGCGCGTCGCGAGGTGACCAGCGGGGCGGACAGCGCGGCGGGCAGGCCGGCGGGCAACGCGGTGGGCAGCAGTCCGGCGGACAGCGTGGCGCGCGGTCCGGCGGGCAGTCGCGCGGCCAGCGCGGGTCGGGCTCGGCGCCCGCGGACGGCGCGATGGCCGACGCCCTGCGCCGGGCGGGGCTGCTGCGCGACTGACACCACCGGCACTCCGGCACGAGGCACGGCTTCCGGGCCCGGGCGGGCTGGCGAGAAATCGCCGTACCCGCCCGGGCCCGGCCCTTTCCCCACAGCGCGCACATGCCTTCGCCACATGCGTTCACACAGCGGTACGGCGAGGCGTCACAACCCGTCCGGTTTCTCGGCACCGAGGGGTTACCCCGAGGTAACTCGCATTGCTTGAATAGACAAGTCAACGCACCACCCCCCACCTCACCCTCCACCCCTCACGGGAGTCCAGCGTGCCCAGAAGCAGGAAACTCCGCACGTTCCAGGCCACCCTCGTCGCCGCCGCGCTCACCGCCGGCGGCGCCCTCGCCGCCGCGCCCGGCGCCCAGGCCACCACCCAGGCCGACGTACCGAAGCTGAGCGTCCTCAGCTACAACGTCTTCCTCTTCAGCAAGACGCTCTACCCCAACTGGGGCCAGGAGCACCGGGCGTCCACCATCCCCACCGACGGCTACTTCAAGGGCCACGACGTCGTGGTGGTCCAGGAGGCGTTCGACAACGCCGCCTCCGGCACGCTCATGAACAAGGCCGCCGCGGAGTACCCCCACCAGACGCCGGTCCTCGGCCGCTCCAAGAGCGGCTGGGACGCCACCCACGGCGCCTACTCCTCCCTCACACCCGAGGACGGCGGCGTCACGATCCTCAGCAAGTGGCCCGTCGTGCGCAAGGAGCAGTTCGTCTACAAGGAGGGCTGCGGCGCGGACTGGTACTCCAACAAGGGCTTCGTCTACAGCGTGCTGGACGTGCGCGGCACGAAGGTGCACGTCGTCGGCACCCACGCCCAGTCCACCGACCCCGGCTGCTCGGCCGGTCAGGCCGAGCGGGTGCGCAGCGCCCAGTTCAAGGAGATGAACGCGTTCCTGAACGCGAAGCGCATACCCGCGGGCGAACAGGTCATCGTCGCCGGGGACTTCAACGTCGACTCCCACAGCGCCGAGTACGCGGCCATGCTGCGCGACGCGGGCCTCGTCGACACCGACCACCGCACCGGCCTCGCCTACTCCTTCGACACCCGGGAAAACTCGATCGCGCTCGACCGCTACCCCAGCGACCCGCGCGAGAACCTCGACCACGTCCTGCACCGCGCCGGCCACGCCCGCCCGGCCGGCTGGACCAACCACGTCGTCGACGAGCGCTCCGCGCCCTGGACCGTCACCAGCTGGGGCAAGAGCTACACGTACACCAACATGAGCGACCACTACCCCGTCACCGGCTCGGCACGGTAACCACCGCTCCCTCCCCCGGGGCCGGTGTCCCGCCG
>NZ_WMLF01000065.1 GCF_014156695.1 Streptomyces durbertensis
GGTGGGGCGGCCGCGACGGGTGGCGTGCGGCCCGGCGGCTCCGGCGGCGGCGGCCAGGTGCGGTAGCCGGTCGGCGGCCTGCCGCAGCGCGAGCGGCGACCCCGCGCAGCGCTCCAACACGCCGGGCAGCGCGGCGCGGCAGGCGGCCATCTCCCGCTTGCCGGTCAGGGCGGTCAGCAGCCGGCGGGCGTCGCCGTCGGACAGCGGCCCGACGGGCAGGGCGAGCGTGTCGAGGCCCGCCAGCCGCTGCCCCGCGGTGACAAGGGTGAAGACGCCCGGGTGCGGGGAGACCAGCGGCTCCACCTGCCCGGCCGAGCAGGCGTCGTCCAGGACGACCAGCAGCCGGCGCTCGGCGGTCAGCTCCCGGAACCGATCCTCGCGGCCGCGGGCGCCGGGCGGGATCTCGGCCCGGTCGACGCCCAGTTGCTCCAGCAGCAGCCGGGCCGCGGTCGCCGCGTCGCGGGCGCCGCCGGTGCCGGCGGCGCCGCCGAGGTCGACGTACAGCTGGCCGTCGGGGAAGCGGGCCGCCTCCTGGTGGCCCCAGTGGTAGGCCAGGGTGCTGCGGCCGATGCCCTCGGGTCCGTGCAGCAGCGCGACCCGCGGGCGGCCGTCGGCACGCCGGGACGCCTCCCTGGTGAGCGCCCGCAGCAGGTCCCTGCGGTCGGTGAAGTGCCGTACCGATGCCGGGAGTCGGCGAGGGCGCGCGGTCACCGGGCGGGGCCTGGGGCCGCTGTGCAGCCAGCTCCGGAGCAGCCGGGCGTGCTCCGGGTCGAGTGCGGCACCCGCCACCAGCCGCCGGGCCAGCTCCTCCCGCCCGGCCGGGTCCTCGGGCGGCACGACACCCCGGCCGACGATCCGCCGGGCCAGCGCGCCGACCGACTCCCAGGCACGGCGACCCGCCTCGTTGCCCATGCTCAGTGCCGCCGCGCTCAGCGCGGCGGACACCGTCGCCAGCGATATCGGGTCGACCATGCCGTACTCCCCCAAGCTCCCCGGCCGTGCGTGACCGTCCCGCTCCGGTCGGTCACGCGGTTCGGGACCACCGTAGCGGGGCGGCGGGCGGCCCGGTGAGCGGTGCCCACCTCACTCCTCCCAGCGGATGCGCGGCTCCAGGAACATCTGGACGTACCCGCAGTCCCCGCAGATCAGGCCCGTCGCCGACTTGTTGGCCCAGTCCAGGTCGAAGAACGACATGCCGGCGGTGTTGAGCTTGACGGACCGCTCGTTGAAGCGTTCGTGTCCGCAGAAGGCGCAGCGCACCTGCCTGTCGTTGACGTACGCCCGGGCGTTCTTCGCCGGCATGTCGCTCCCTGGGGTCGCTGTCGTTCGACGGGCCGAGCCGCGGCGGCTCAGGCGTCATAGGTGTAGTACGGCGTGTGGTCGAGCATGTCGGCCGGGGTGACGTCGTTCCACGGCCGCATGGTGTCGTTCAACGCGACCACGTTACGGGTCCGTTCGACCGGCAGGTAGGAGGAGCGGGGGTGGCGGGCCTGCCAGTCGGCCCACAGCTTGTCCACGAACGCGTGGTGCAGCCAGAAGACCGGGTCGTTGGGCGACACGCCGGTGGTCATCTGCCCGCCGACCCACACGTGCACCCTGTTGTGCAGGTCGGCGCCGCGCCAGCCCTCCAGGTTGTTGCGGAAGCCGCTGGAGGCGCTGTTCCACGGCGGCGCGTCGTACACCGGCATGGCGAGCACGGCGTCGACCTCCGCGCGGGTCGGCAGCTCCCGCCGGCCGGCACCCAACGCGCGGCGCAGAAAGGGCCGTTGGTCGACGCGTATGGTGATCGACCAGGAGCCGGACGTCTCGGCGAACGCGCCGTCCATCACCTTGCCGTCGCCGACCCGCCCGGTGCCGCCGAGGAAGTCGGCCGCCCACAGGGACGCGGTGGGTGTGCGGTCCACGGTCCAGTCCCAGTAGGGCAGCGCCACCGACGGGTCGACCTCCTGGAGCCGCCGCTCGAAGTCGATGAGGAACCGGCGGTGCCAGGGCAGGAAGGACGGCGAGCGGTGCCCCACCCGCTCCCCGTGGTCGGTGTCGCCCATGATGAAGCCGTTGTGGACGTCGACGAACTCGTCGTAGCGGCCGGAGCTCTTGAGTTCGAGCAGCGCGTCGACGAAGCGCCGCTTCTCGGCGCGGGTGAGGTGGGCCTGGTTCTTGCGTACGGTCATGGCGGTACTCCGGGTCGGTCAGGCGAGGGCGAGCGGGACGAGGGCGGCGCCCTGGAGTTCGACGACGGCGGCGCGGGCGAGCGCGCGCGGCTCCGGATACGTCTCGTAGTGGTTCACCACGCTGATCCAGGTGCCGTCGGCGTTCCGCATCACGTGCAGTTCCTCGCCGTCCACGGTCACCCGGTAGCCGAAGTCGTGCGCCTGACCGCCGTGGCCGGCGTGGCCGCCATGACCGGAGTGGCCCTCGTGGCCCGCGTGCGGGTCGTGGTGGCCGCCGTCGTCGGTCGTGGGCGTGCCCTTGATGCGCCGCCCCCGGTAGACCTCGTCGAACGGCCTGAGGCCGGTCGACGGGGGCCGGTGGCTGTCGGAGGACGTCGCGCGGGCGAGTCCGGCTCCGAGCGCGGACGATCCCGCGACGGCGAGGCCCGCCAACGTGCCGGCCGTGGCACCGAGTACGGTACGGCGACTTACTTGGGACATGACTGTTCCCCCTGGGGATGTCGTCCTGGTCATCGGAAGCGCCGGCACGGTGGTCGGTCGGCCGGCGAGCACCGCCATGAGTACCCGAAAGGGTGAACCGGTCAGTAATCAGCGAGAACCGGGGCGGCGGAATAAGGACGACCCCCGACAGGTCATACGATATTGAACCAAGATGATCTTGCGGCTCGCATAACAGAGAGCCACATTCCCCGAAGATCCTCCGGTCAAGCGGGCGACATACCGCAAGATCTGCCGCATGTGACCCCCGAGCCGCTGGCATATGCCTTCAGAAAGCTGTCCGGAAGCACCCCCTCCGGAGAGGCTTCGCACGGAGAGGCTTCGCTCACAATCCCCACCGCGGGGCCCACCCGGGACGATGCCACGGCGTCCTCCCCGGCGGCACCACACAAAACGACGGAGGGCCTGATGAACGAACCCGTCACCGACGAGGAGATCGTGCGGACCGTACGGCGGCTGCTGGACGCCGAGGAGCGGCACGACCGCCTCGCCGCGCGCGTCGACGCCCTGCGGGACGCCCGCACCACTCAGGAACTGGCCGAGCGGGACCAGGCCGGCGAGGCGATGGCCGACGCGGCCGAACGGCTGCTCGTCGACTCCTGCCACGCGCTGCGCGCGCTCGGGCTCCGGACCGCCGCGCGGGCGGTGGAGGTCGTCGCCGAGGACGAGGGCATCACCGTCCCCGACCCCGACTGACCCCGACCGCCCGCGTCCCAGCCGCCCGCGTGCCGGCCAGCTGCGTCCCGACCGATCTCGTCCCGGCCGGCCGCCGCCGGCTACTGGATGCCCAGGCCCCGCGTCACGTACGTGCAGCCGGTGTAGGTGTAGCCGGGGCGGATGCGCGCGCCGTCGGCGTAGGTGCGGCCGCGGCTGCTGATCGTCGCGGTCGTGCTGCGCTTGTACAGGATGTGGTACTCACCGGCCGGCAGCCGGATCGTCGTCTTCGGGTAGGTCTTGGACGAGTCCTTGCACGCCTTCTGCCTGGCCTCCGCCCGGGTCGGGTAGACGGTGCAGCCCGGACAGCCCCTGACGGTCACCTTGCCCGTCACCGGACCGGTGTAGAGGATCTCCACGGACCCCTGCCCGTCGTTGCTGACCGTCAGCGGCATCCGGGCGCCGCCCGGCGCCTTCGCCGGCGGCAGGCCGCGCCCGGCGGCCGGACGGCTCTGGGCGATCTCGGCGGCGATGGCGATGTCCCGGGCCCGGTCGGCCAGCGAGCTGTCCCGGTGTTCGTTGGCGAACCGGGTCAGCTTGGACCGCGCCGAGCTGAACCTCTTCTCCTTGAACTCGTGCACCCCGCAGGCGTACGCGCCCTTCTCCACCGCCTTCTTCGCGTCGCCGCGCAGTGCCGCGCCGGCGTCGCCCGGCAGTCCGTCGACGGTCGCGCTCACCCGGGTCAGCTCGTCGGCGACGTCACAGGTCCGCTCGCCCTCGAGTTCGTCCGTGCGGCTCTTGATGCGGTCGCTCACCGCCGTCTGCACCCGGCGGGCCTGCGGGGACTCGGGGAAGGTGTCGAGCAGGTCGGCCAGATGGCGGCCGCCGCCGTTGCCGTTGTCCTCGGGGACCGAGCCGAGGCGTTCCATCCCGCACTCGAACCAGGAACGGGCCAGCCGCTGGTTCGGCCAGTCCGCCAGCCGCCCCAGCACGTCCCGGTCGACCTTGTCCGGCACCGTGCGCAGGTACCGCAGCGGCTCGACGGCCCCGCAGTAGTCCCTGCCGCCGTAGGGCCGCGCGACCGCCCGGTAGTAGGTGTCGAGCCGCTCGGGGACAAGCCTGCCGGCCCGCGAGTCGCCGTGCCGGCTGCCGATGTCCGCGTAGACGCCGAGCGCCTTGCGGTAGCTCGGCCTGGCGTCCTCGAAGTCCTTGTCGCGGACTTCCTCGACCAGCTTGTCGGCCTCCTCCAGCCGGTCGAGCAACGCCTGTTGCACGGCCTCGCCGCGCGCCGCGTCGTAGGCGACGGCGCCGGACGCCGGAACGGCGAGCAGCAGGAACGCGAGCGGCAGCGCCAGCGCCGGACGGCGGAGGAACGGCAGCACCGGCGTGCGCAGTCCGCGCCGGGCACCGTCCAGCGCCGCCGCCAGCACCACCACCGCGAACGCGGCGACGGCGGCCCCCGGCACCCCGCTCGGCTCGACCGGCAGCGCCACCGCCAGCAGCCCGGCGGCGGCCGCCCAGCACGCCGCCGCGGACCACCAGTGGCGCAGGGCGACGTAACCGAGGCCGAGACCCGAGAGGTTGAGCAGCCCGACCAGCGCCGCCCGTCGCGGCTCACCCGGCACTCCGACCGTCGGCGGCCGGCTCGGTGGCGGCGGCACCACGGGCCAGCCCCCGGCCGTCGGCCCCTGGCCGCCCGCCCCGTTCCACGCCTGCCGGCCGTCCGTTCCGCTCACAACGATCCCCCTCGCTCGCCGGGCCGCACCGGCGCCTCCCCGGTCACCTTCCGCACCCGTACCCACACACTCCACATACAACCGTGCCATCAATTCGTGCGCTTCGTAAGCGAGTTACTACAAGAAGGGGGCCCTGCGGGACTACGGGCGCCCCCAGCGCGTGCGGTGCCTATCCCTCGCCGCGCGGGGGCCGGTCGGCGTCGCCCCTCGCGCGCTCCGACTCCTCGTCGGTGGCGCGGCCTTCCGGGGACGCGCCGCTCCCCGGCGGCTTCGAGCCGAAGCCGCCGCCGCGGAAGCCGCCGGAGGCGACGCCCCCGCTCTTGTAGCCGCCGCCGCGGAACTCGCCGCTCTCGAACTGACCCGTCTCGAACTGGCCGGTCTCGAACTGACCCGTCTCAAAGGAACCGGACGACACCTCGCCGGTCTTGAAGCCTCCGGAGGAGACCTGGCCGCTCTGGAAACCTCCGCTGGAGACCTGGCCGGTCTTGAAGCTGCCACTGGAGACCTGGCCGCTCGAGAAGCCGCCGGTGCTGAACCTGCGCCCGGTCGAACGGGGCCGTGGGGAGGGCACGTCCGACGTACCCTCGGCTGCCGTGAGCCGGCGCCGGAGGAACGGCAGCGTGCCCCTCTCGAACAGCGCGTCGACCCACTCCTCCCGGGCCCGCAGCGTCTCCTCCGACAGTTCCTCCGCCACCGGGCGGGTCCCGTCGGCGCGGTGCCGGAGCGCCGTCCGCACCACCGAGACCGCCCCGAGCGCCCCCAGCGCCAGTGCGACGATGCCGAACGTGCGGGCTGCGTTCAGCAGCGAGGCGGCGAACTCGCTCTCGCCGTCGCCGAGTCCGAACAGGTAGCCGAGCACAAGCAGCAGCAGCGCGCCGGCCACGGAGACCAGCAGTCCGCCCACCATCAGCGCGGAGACCAGCGGCCGGCTCCGCTCCCGCTCCGCGCCCTCCGCCGGCGTGACGTCCGACTCGCGGCCCGACCGGTAGCGGCGGTACTCGTCGTCGGCGGTCGCCATGATCCTGCCGGTCGCGCGCTTGGCCTCGCCGCGCACCCGCAGTTCGGTGCCCTCCTCGGCGTCGGCGAGGGAGGAGCGGACCTCGGGGTCGGCGAAGGCGCGGTCCAGGGCACGCTCGAAGCCCTCGGTGTCCTCGGGCTGAAGGGGCAGGTGGCTGCTCACTGGTGGCTTCGCTCTCCTGGAGGGGCCTCTACTCGTGTTCTGCCCAGGGGCCTTGGCATTCAGCCCACTCTAGACAAGGGGAGGCGGGATCGGGGCGCGGTGGCCGAAAGAGGACGCCCCGGCCTACCGCGCCGCTGACGCCGGTCGGTGGCCTTCGGTATGCGGTGCGGCGATGGCCGCCAGTTCGTCGCCGGCGGCGACGGTCAGGGCGTGGGAGTTGTAGAAGACCCGGCCGGTG
The DNA here is from genome assembly GCF_014156695.1 of Streptomyces durbertensis. GTDB lineage: Bacteria > Actinomycetota > Actinomycetes > Streptomycetales > Streptomycetaceae > Streptomyces > Streptomyces durbertensis. The sequence goes on from NZ_WMLF01000065.1 coordinate 6,478, forward strand.
GCGGGCGAGATGACGGGCGTGGTGCGTCCGTCGGCGGGGTCGACGAGCCTGCCGATCGGCCGGCCGGCGGTGACGTCCTCCCCGGCGGTGGCGGTGGGGTACCACAGGCCGGTGGCCCCGGCCGTGACCGCGCCGGCCCAGACCCATTCGCGGACCCGGTGACGCGGTGGCGCGGGGTCGCGGCGCGGGGCGGGCGCGGCCTCGGGCCCGACGACGCCGGGTTCCACGGCACCGGCTTCGACGACGCCGGCCCCGACGACGCCGAGTTCGGTGAGCAGGCCGAGCACGTTGTCGGCGAGCCGGGCGGCGGTCGCCGGCTCGCGGCGGCCCCGGTCGCCCGTCTCGACGAGTACCGCCGGCACCCCGAGGCGGGCGGCGGCCGCGTGGCTGTTGCCGCCGTTCGCCTCCCTGCCGAAGACGACGTCCTGGACGCCGAGGTGGTGGGCCATGCGGCGGGCCCTGTCGTCGAGTCGGGGGTCGCCGGTGAGGCGGTAGCCGACGAAGTCGGTCAGGTCCTCGTCGATGCCGCCGGAGTGCAGGTCGAGGTAGGCGTCCGCGCCGGCGACGAGGTGTTCCACGTGCCAGGCGGCCAGCCGTTCGGTGGGTGTGCCGCGTCGGTCGCCGGGGAAGACCCGGTTGATGTTCACCCCGTCGAGTGGTGAGGCGTCGAGGCGGCCGTGGTACACGGCCGGCGGGTTGGCGACCGGGCAGATCGCGACCCGGCCGTGCACGGCGTCCGGCTTCAGCGCGGCCGCGAGCCGGACGGCCGCGTCGACGCCGACGAACTCCCCGCCGTGCATCCCGGCGGTGATCACCACGCGGGGCCCCGGCCGGTGGCCGTGGACGAGTGTCAGCGGGAGCTCCACGGTGGTCGTGCCGAGGTCGACGGGGACCCCGCCGCGCGCGGTCGTTCCGGGAGCGGCCCGCAGGGGACCGACCGTCCAGGTCATGTGGCTGCCGCCTTCCGTGTGTCGACGGCGGTCTTCGGACGCGCTGTCCCGGTCGGGTAGAGGGCGCGGGCGGTGGTCGTCCGTGCGATCCGCCCGCTGGAGAGCACGGCGACACGGTGCGCGAAGTGCCGGACGACGGCCATGTCGTGGCAGATGAAGAGGTAGGCGAGACCGAGCCGTTCCTGGAGTCCGACCAGCAGGTTCAGCACGCCCGCGCGAACGGACGGGTCGAGTGCCGAGACCGGTTCGTCCAGCACCAGCAGCCGCGGTTCGCTCGCCAACGCCCGTGCGATGCCCACGCGTTGACACTGGCCGCCGGAGAGTTCGTGGGGGCGGCGGTCGGCGAGCCGCTGGTCGAGGCCGACGGTGTCCAGCAGTTCCGCGACCCGCGCGGGGCCGGCGACGGGGTCCCAGCGTTTCTGGACGCGCAGCGGTTCGGCGAGGGCGTCCCGGATCCGCAGCCGTGGGCTCAGGGAGCCGTAGGGGTCCTGGAAGACCGGCTGCACGGCCGGGCGGACGGCACGCAGCGCCGCCTCGTCGAGCGCGGTCAGCTCGCGTCCGTCGAACCACACCTCGCCGCCGTCCGGGCGGCGCAGCAGCAGGACGGCGGCGGCCGTACTCGACTTCCCCGAGCCGGAGGCGCCCACCAGCGCCAGCGTCTCCCCCGCCGACACCTCGAAGGAGACCCCGTCGACGGCCCGCACCGGCGCCGACCGCCGGTTCCGACCGGGGTAGCGGACGGTGAGGTCCCGTACGTCCAGCAGCGGTGTCATCCGTTCCCCCCGGGCTGGAACAGGCATGTCGGCACGTCGGGGACGTCCGTCAGGCGGTGGCAGGAGACGAGGTGCCCGGCGTCGACCTCGGACGGTGTCGGGCGGCGTGTGCGGCAGGGGTCGGCGGCCAGCGGGCAGCGCGGCGCGAAGGCGCAGCCCGGCGACGAGGACGCCTCCCGGAGGGTGGGCGGGGAGCCGTTGATGACCGGGAGGAGGCGGCTCCCGGTGGGTTCCCCGGGCGGCAGGGAGGCGAGCAGCCCGGCCGTGTAGGGGGCGCGTGGCCGGCCCAGCACCCGCTCCACCGGCCCGTGTTCCGCGGTCTCGCCCGCGTACAGGACAAGCACCCGGTCGGCGTGCCGGGCCACCACGTCGAGGTCGTGGGTGACCAGCAGCAGGGCGGCGCCGGTTGTCTCGCGCAGGGACGCCAGCAGGCCCAGGACCTGTTCCTGGACGTCCGGGTCGAGTGCGGTGGTCGGTTCGTCGGCGACGACGAGGTCGGGTTCGTTGATCATCGCCATGGCGATGACGGCCCGCTGCCGCATGCCGCCGGAGAACTCGTGCGGATAGGCGCCGGCCCGCCGGGCGGCGTCGGCGATGCCCACCCGGTCCAGCGCCGCGACCGCCGCCGCGCGCGCCTCGGCGCGGCCGGTCCGGCGTACCGACCTCACGGCGGCGGCCAGTTGGTCGCCGACGGTGTGCACCGGGCTGAGGACCGACAGCGCGTCCTGCGGCACAAACGCGACGTGGCGCCCCCACAGCCCGGCGTACCCGGACCGGGACGCGCCGAGCAGCTCGCGGCCCCGGAACCGTACGGACCCGGATGTCCGGGCGGCCGGCGGGGCCATGCCGAGCAGCACCCGGGCGGTCAGCGACTTGCCCGCCCCCGACTCGCCGACCAGCGCGAGGACCTCGCCCTCGGCCAGGTCGAACGACACGTCGCGTACCGCGTGCAGCGTCTCGCGCCCCTTCGGCCCGTCGGGGAAGCCCACCCGCAGGTCGGTGACGGACAGCAGCGTCGGGCGTTGTGTCATGCCCCCACCCCCGTACGGGCCCGGCCGGCGCCGGGAGTGAGGGTGGAGAGGGAGACCGCGAAGCCGGCGAGCAGCGCCAGCGCGGCGGCCGGCGCGAGCGCCGCCCAGGGCGCCCGCTCGACGTAGGCGCGGGACTCGTCCAGCAGCAACCCCCATTCAGGGGCGGGCGGTTGGGCGCCGAGGCCGAGGAAGCCGAGGGAGGCGAGCGCCAGCGCGACGCCCGGCAGTCGCAGCACCGCGTGGCGGGCCACGGGTCCGGCGACGGACGGCAGGACGTGCCGGGTCAGCACCCAGCGGCGGGTCGAGCCGATCGCCTTCTGCGCGGTGAGGAAGCCGGCCGCCCGTGTCTCCTGCACCAGTGCGGCGGCGTGCGCGGCCAGCGGCGGCCAGGACACCAGGGCGACCGCCACGGACGCGCCCGCCGCGCCCGGTCCGAGCGCGGCGGCGACCAGCACGCCGACGATCACCGGCGGCAGCGCGTTCGCGACGTCCGCCACTCCTGCCGAAACCTCGGGCAGGAAGCCGATCACGAGGGCGAACAGGTAGCTGAACAGGCAGACGGCCAGGGCGATTCCGACGGTGGCGGCCGCGCCGTGGCCGAGTCGTGCGAGCACGTCGCGGCCGAGCGCGTCGGTGCCCAGCGGATGGGCCCAGGAGGGCGCGGCCAGCCGGGTGGCGACGTCCACGGTGAGCGGGTCGCGTGTCAGCCCCCAGCCGACGACGACCAGCAGCACGGTCCCCAGCGCGGCCGGCAGCAGCCACCGGGCCCCGCCGGCGGGGGCGCGGGGCGGTGCGGGCAGCGCGAGAGCGGCGTCCCGCAGCCCGGGGCCGAGCAGCCTGAGCCGCGCGAGATGCGCCAGCGCGCCCGCCGTGAGGCCGACGAGCAGCAGCGCGAGCACGGCGCCCTGCAGCAGCGGCAGGTCCTGCGCCTTCGCCGCCCCCAGCGCCGTACGGCCGATGCCGGGTACGGCGAAGACCGTCTCCACGGCGACCGCCCCGCCCGTCACCGCCACCGCGACCAGCCCGAACTGCGGCAGCAGCGCCGGCAGCGACCGTCGCAGCGCGGCGCCCGCGACGCGCGGCGCGGACACCCCGGACGCCCGCCACAGCCCCACCCAGCGTTCCGCGAACACGGCGGGCAGCGCGTCGGCGACCAGCCGGCCGAGCAGTCCGCCGGCCGGCACGCCCATCGCGAGAGCGGGCAGCACCACCGAGGACGGGCCCTGCCAACCGGACGTCGGCAGCAGCCCCGCCCAGACCCCGAGCACGACCAGCAGCAGCGTCGCCAGCAGGAACTCCGGTACGGAGGCGAGCATTCCGGCGACGGCGCCACCGCCTTCCCGTGTGCCGCCACGGGAGCCGCGGCGGCGGGAGCCGCCGTGCACGCCACGCACTCCGCGCAGCACGGTCGGCACGCACAGGGCGACGGCGACCAGCAGCGCCACCACAAGGGACGCGGCCATCAGGCCCAGTGACACGCCGAGCCCGGCGAGGACCGAGGGAAGCACCTCGGCGCCGGAGACCCAGGAGTGGCCGAGGTCGCCGCGCAGCAGCCCGCCGGCCCACCGGGCCAGCAGGGACAGCGGTCCGGCGCCGAGGCCGAGGTCCTCGCGGATCGCGGCCAACGCCTCCTCGGTGGGCTCCTGTTCGGCCGACCGGGCGCGTAGCACGCTGAGCGCCGCGTCCCGGCCGGAGAGCCATGGGAGCAGACCGATGGCGGCGACAACGGTGAGGACCGCCGCCGCGCGGGCGGTCGCGGTGGTGATGCTCACCTGAGGTGGGTGTCGGCCGTGACCAGCAGTCGTTCGCGCGGGTCCTTCGCCGAGTTCACGACGTTGGCGGCGTCACCCTGGATCACCCGCTCGTGCAGCATGGGGACGGCCGCGTCGGTGTTCAGGACGGCGGCCTCCGCCTCCAGGACCGCCTTGCGGCGGGCGGCTCCGGTGGGCGTGGAGGACGCCTTCTCCAGCGCCTTGTCGACGGCGGGGTCGGCGAGTTGGGAGATGTTGAACGAGCCGTCGCCGGCGAAGTCGCTGTAGAGGTAGGCGGCCGGGTCGCCGGAGTCCAGCACCGTCGCGCGGGAGAGGACAAAGGCGTCGAACTTGCCGGCCAGCGCGTCGGACTCGATGTTCGCGTACTCGCGGATCTCCAGCTTCACCCGGAACCCCGCCGTGCGGAGCTGCTGTTGCAGCGCGGCGGCGACCTCGGGCAGTTCGGCGCGGTCGGTGAAGGTGCCGATCGTGATCCGCCGTCCCTTCGGGTCGCCGGCCGGCGTCCGCTTCGCGCGCTCGGGCCGCTGCTTCGCCCAGGGGATGGCGGGGCCCAGCAGTCCCTCGGCGACGTCCGCGCGGCCCTCGTACACGCCCTTGACCAGCGGTTCGGCGTCGACGGCCGCGCGGGCGGCGGCGCGCATCGCGGGGTCGCGGAACACACCGCGCCGGGTGTTGAGGTAGAGGGTGTTGGTGCGCGGCATGGGGACCTCGGTGATCTGGTCCTCCTTCAGCAGCGACGCCTGGGAGACCGGCACCGCCTCCACGATGTCCGCCTCGCCGCTGCGCAGGGCGGCGGCGCGCGCGGTGCCGTCCGGCACAAAACGCACGTCGATGCCGGGCGCCTTGGGGCGGCCGCCCCAGTAGTCCTCGTTGCGATCAAGCGTGGCCGAGCTGGTGCCGTTGACCTTCTTGAGGACAAACGCGCCGGTCCCGGCCCCGACCGGGTCGACCGTCTTCCCCCGGTAGGCACGAGCGGCCAGGATCGACAGCTGGGGCGAGGAGAGCCGTTGCGGAAGCAACGGGTCAGCGACGGCCGTGGTGACGGACACGGTGTCACCCTTGCCGGCGACGGCGAGTTCCACGCCGTCGAGGATGCGCGGCTTGGGCGCGGCGCCGGCGGCCCGGGTGAGCGAGCGCACGACGTCCTTCGCGGTGAGCGGAGTGCCGTCGTGGAACGTCACTCCCGAGCGGAGGGTGAACGTCCAGGTCCGCTCGTCCGACCAGCGCCACTTCTCCGCGAGCGCCGGCCGCGGGTCGCCGTTGGCGTCCAGTGTCACCAGGGTCTCGGCCGTGCTCCAGCGGGAGAGCTTGAAGGCGTCGTCGCTGAGCGGGGAGAGACCCGAGCGCGGCGGCAGCATCATCACGACGCGCAGCCGCTGCTCGCCGTCGACCGGCCCGGAAGTGGAGGCGAAGCAACCCGTGGCCAGGAGGGTGGTGGCGACCGCCACCGGGACGAAGGGTGTGTGTTTGCGAAGGCGCACGGTTTGTTCCAGCTCATTCTCGGACGGCTGCTTACCGGCCCGGACGCTAGCACGTGATAATCATATTCAACAACATTCAACTATCTCCCCCTGGGATGGCCCCCTCTCCCCCGGTCGAGCCCTCAGCTTGTCCGGACAGGCCCACTCTCAACCACCCCTGACACCGCGCCCGTCCGCCACACCGGTGAGACTTGGGGCGACCACACTCCCGAGGGGACCGACCGGGCGCACGGCGCCGTCGCCACGAGGTCCGGGCGGCCCGAGAGACGAGGACCACCGCATGGACACCGACTTCAGGGACCTTCCCCCCACCACCCTCGCCGACCTGCTCGGCCGCGCCCAGGTCATGGACATCGGCATCCGCCCGCTGTGGAACAGCCCGCGCGTCGCCGGCCCCGCCTACACCGTGCGCTGCGAGCCCGGCGACAACCTGATGCTGCACGCCGCGATCTACCGCGCCGAGCCGGGTTCGGTCATCGTCGTGGAGTCCGGCGACGTCGACCACGCGCTCGCCGGCGGCAACGTCTGCGCCGTGGCCCAGCGCCGGGGCGTCGCGGCGTTTGTCGTCGACGGCGTCATCCGCGACCTCGGCGAGGTGCGGGAAGCCGGCTTCCCCGTCTTCTCCCGCGGCGTCATCCCGATCCCCGGCACCAGGGAGCGGATCGGCTCGCTCGGCGAACCCGCCCGCGTCGGCGGGGTCCTGGTACACCCCGGAGACATCGTCGTCGCCGACGAGGAGGGCGTTGTCGTCACCCCCGCCGCCCGCCGGACGGAGATCCTCGCAGCGGCCAGGGCGAAGCTCGCCGAGGAGGCCGCCGGCGGCCTCGACGCGTGGGAACGCGACCACCGCGCCCGCATCGAGAAGGCACTGGGCGACCGCGGCTTCACCGGCTGACCGAGCGCACCCGCTTCCCCGCAGAGAGGAACACCATGCGGCTGCGCTGCGCCGTACTCGACGACTTCCAGAACGTGGCCGCCACGATGGCCGACTGGGCCCCCGTCCAGGACCGGGTCGAGGTAGTCAGCTTCACCGAGCACTTCCCCACCGAGGACCAACTCGCCGACGCCCTCGCCGACTTCGACCTCGTCGTCACCCTCCGGGAGCGCGTCCCCTTCCCCGCCTCCCTCCTCGACCGGCTGCCCCGGCTACGGCTGCTCGTCGCCTCCGGCATGCGCAACTCGGTGATCGACTTCGCGGCGGCCGAGCGCAACGGCGTCACCGTCTGCGGCACCCGGAGCTCGTCCACCCCACCCGTCGAGCTGACCTGGGCACTGCTGCTCGGCCTGGCCCGGGGCCTCGTCGCCGAGAACAACAACCTGCGCGGCGGCGGCCCCTGGCAGTCCACCGTCGGCACCGATCTGCACGGCCGCCGCCTCGGACTGCTCGGCCTGGGAAAGATCGGCGCCCGGGTCGCGCGGATCGGCCTCGCCTTCGGTATGGAGGTGACGGCCTGGAGCCAGAACCTCACCAGGGACCGGGCCGACGAGGTCGGCGTACAACTCGCCGCCTCCAAGGAAGACCTGCTCCGCGAGAGCGACTTCGTCTCCCTGCACCTCGTCCTCGGCGAGCGCACCCGGGGTATCGTCGGCGCCCGTGAGCTGGCCCTGCTCAAGCCGACCGCGTACCTGGTCAACACCTCCCGCTCGGCCCTCGTCGACCAGGACGCGCTGCTCACCGCGCTGCACGAGGGGCACCTCGCCGGAGCCGGCGTCGACGTCTTCGACACCGAGCCGCTGCCCGCCGACCACCCCGTGCGCAGCGCGCCCCGCCTCCTCGCCACCCCGCACCTCGGCTACGTCTCCCAGGACAACTACCGCACGTACTACGGCCAGGCCGTCGAGAACATCACCGCCTACCTGGCGGGCGACCCCGTCCGCGTGCTGCCCTGAGGAGCGCCTCGAAGGCCGCCGGGGTCAGGCCTTCTTCACCACGCCGGACTTGAGCTGCATGGCTCCGAAGCCGTCGATCCGGCAGTCGATGTCGTGGCCGTCGACGCCGTCGACGAGCCGGATGCCGCGCACCTTCGTGCCGGCCTTGATGCCGGACGGGCTGCCCTTGACCTTGAGCGCCCTGACCACCGTCACGTCGTCGCCGTCATGCAGCACGTTGCCCACCGCGTCCCTGACGACCCGCTCCTCGGGCGCGCCGCCGCCCTCCGTGGCCGCCTCGGAGGGCACCCACTCGTGGGCGCACTCGGGGCACACCACCAGGGCGTTCATCTCGTAGGTGTACTCGCAGGAGCACTTCGGGCAGGGTGACGGGGTCTCGTTCACACCTTCAGGCTAGCGCTCGGCTGACGACTTGCGAAATTTCGCAATTGCTTACATGCTTTGGTGAACGGGTTGCCGGTGTGTGCGTGAGAGCGGGAGCGAGGTTCGCGAGGCGTGTCCATCCCGCTGTACCAGGCCAAGGCCGAGTTCTTCCGGATGCTCGGCCACCCCGTGCGCATCCGGGTGCTGGAGATCCTCCAGGACGGGCCGACCCCGGTACGCGCGCTGCGCGGCCGCATCGAGGTGGAGCCCGCCAGCCTCAGCCAGCAGCTCGCGGTCCTCCGCCGGTCCGGGATCGTCACCTCCCGGCGGAACGGCACCACCGTCGTCTACCAGCTGGCCTGCGGCGACGTCGCCGACCTGCTGCGGGCCGCGCGCGCGATCCTGACCGAGATGCTGGCCGGTCGGCACGAACTGCTGGCCGAGCTCCGCGCGTCGGAAGGCGCGGCGACGTGAGTTCCGCGACCGCACGGGCGTGGCGATCGGTACGCCTCCTGCTGCCCGCCCGCGGCGACCTCACCGCCATGGCCCGCGACCCGCGCCGGGACCTGCTGGCCGGGCTGACCGTGGCGATCGTCGCCCTGCCACTCGCACTCGGCTTCGGGGTCTCCTCCGGCCTCGGCGCCGAGGCCGGCCTGGCGACCGCGGTCGTCGCGGGCGCGCTGGCCGCCGTCTTCGGCGGCTCGAACCTCCAGGTCTCCGGCCCGACCGGGGCCATGACCGTGGTCCTCGTACCGATCGTCGCCCAGTACGGCCCCGGCGGAGTCCTCACCGTCGGGCTGATCGCCGGGGCCCTGCTGATCGCGCTGGCGCTGCTCCGGACCGGCAGGTACATGCGGTACGTGCCCGCCCCGGTGGTGGAGGGCTTCACACTCGGCATCGCCTGTGTCATCGGCCTCCAGCAGGTCCCGCAGGCGCTGGGCGTGGCCGAGGCGGAGGGCGAACGGGTCCTCACCGTCGCCTGGCACGCCGTCCGGACGTTCGCGACCGCACCGAACTGGACCGCCCTCGCCCTGGCCGCCGGAGTCGCGGCCGCCATGCTCGCCGGGGCGCGCTGGCGTCCCGGCGTACCGTTCTCGATCCTCGCGGTGATCGCCGCCACCGCCGTCACACAGCTCTTCGACCTGGACTCCGCCACACCCATCGGCGACCTTCCCTCCGGCCTTCCGGCACCCTCACTCGCCTTCCTCGACCTGGGCGCGCTGTCCGCACTGCTGGCGCCCGCGGTGGCGGTGGCCGCGCTCGCCGCGCTGGAGTCGCTGCTGTCCGCGACCGTCGCGGACGGGATGACCGTGGGCCAGCGGCACGACCCGGACCGCGAACTGTTCGGTCAGGGCGTGGCCAACCTGGCCGCCCCGCTGTTCGGCGGCGTCCCGGCCACGGCCGCCATCGCCCGCACCGCCGTCAACGTCCGGACCGGCGCCCGCTCCCGGCTCGCCGCCCTCACCCACGCCGCCGTGCTCGCGGTGATCGTGTTCGCGGCCGCGCCGCTGGTGTCGAAGATCCCGCTGGCGGCGCTGGCCGGCGTGCTGCTGGCCACCGCGGTCCGCATGGTCGAGGTCGGCTCGCTCCGGGTCATGGCCAAGGCCACCCGCTCGGACGCGCTGACCCTCGTCCTGACGGCCGTCGCGACCGTGGTCCTCGACCTCGTCCACGCGGTGATCCTCGGCCTGCTGGCGGCCGGAGCGCTCGCCCTGCGGGCCGTGGCCGGGCAGGCCCGGCTCGACCAGGTCGACCTCCCGCCCGACCTGCCCGGCGACCACAGCGACGAGGAACGCCGCCTGCTGGCCGAGCACATCGTCGTCTTCCGCGTCGACGGTCCGATGTTCTTCGCCGCCGCCCACCGCTTCCTGCTCGAACTGTCCGAGGTCGCGGACGTCCACGTGGTCGTCCTCCGCATGTCCCGGGTCACGACCATCGACGCCACCGGCGCCCTGGTACTCAAGGACGCGGTCGAGAAGCTGAACCGGCGCGGCATCGTCGTACTGACCTCCGGCGTGCGGGAAACGCAGCGGCAGGTCCTGGACTCCACCGGCACGCTGGAACTGCTGCGGTCCGGCGGCCGCGAGTTCCGCACCACTCCCGAGGCCATCGAGGCCGCCCGCCGCCACCTGCGAACCGCCGGCCTCCTGCCCGGCCGCGCGGCCGGCCGGCGGACCACACCCGCCGGCGAGGAAACCGTCGACGAGAAAGCGGTGACATGACCATCGAATGGCGCTACGACGACCGGCACGACCTCGGTGTCCTGTCCGTCGCCGGCTTCCTCGGCACGCGCGCGACGGCACGGTTCAACGGGGCCGTCGGCTGGGTGGTGGCACGCGGCGGCGGCCCGGTCATCCTCGACCTGACCGAGTTGCACGGCTGGTCCGCCGAAGGGCAGCTCGCGATCCGCGCGGCGGCCGACCGGCTCGCCGCCCTGGGCCGCCCCCTGGAACTGGCCGCCATCCCGGCCGACGGCTCCCTCGTGCCCGACGAGACCGGCCCCGCCCTCACCGTCCACCGCGACCTCGCCACCGCGCTGTCCGCGCACCACGCACCGGCCGGGACACGGCAGCGCTGGCACACCACCAACTGGCCCACCCCGGACGGCACCCGCTGACACGTCCCGCCGCGCCGCACGGCACCCCGGCGGGGGCGCCGCCGCGGGCCCGCCGGCGCCCCCTCCACGCCTTGCGCGGGCCGGGGTCACCGCGCGGCGGCCGACCGGCGAGGATGGCCCCATGGTGACGACCAAGGTGACAACCGGGGCGCCGGCCGAAGCGCCGACCGAGGTGGCCGGTGACGGATGCCCACGCCGCGCCGCGCACGGCAGGACCCGAAGGCGGTTCCGGTGAGCGCGCCGCTGTACCAGCTCAAGGCGGAGTTCTTCAAGACACTGGGCCACCCGGCCCGCATCCGGGTGCTCGAGCTGCTGAGCGAGCGTGAGCACGCGGTGGCCGAGATGCTGCCCGAAGTCGGCATCGAGCCCGCGCACCTCTCCCAGCAACTGGCCGTACTGCGCCGCGCCAACCTGGTGGCGACCCGCAAGGAGGGCTCGAACGTCTACTACTCGCTGACCAGCCCCCAGGTGGCCGAACTGCTGAGAGTCGCACGCGGCATCCT
>NZ_WMLF01000650.1 GCF_014156695.1 Streptomyces durbertensis
GACCTGTCCCAGCTCACCGGATCGAGAAGATGCACGTGCTCCGCGCGGTCACCTTTGTCGTGGCCATCGTTGTCATGTTCGCCGCCGCCCGCTGCGGCGGCTGACCGGCCGGGCCGGCACGCCCACGGCACCCCACGCCGGCCCGCCCACCCGGACGCCGGACACCCGGCGGCCGCTCGGACAACCACGCGGCGCTCCACCTCACCGCAGCCGCCTCACTCCCCTGACCGCAGCCCCCGCCGGTACAACTCCACGGCCTGCTCCTCCGGGAAGTTCGGCACCGTGGTCACATCGCCCGTCTCCTTCGACACCACCACGTGGCTGCCGCCCAGCTCCGGCGGCCTCGTCGGGTCGGCCGGCGCCGACCGCACCGCGTGCACCAGATAGCCGATGTCGAACTCGTGCACCCGCAGCTCCACGGGCGTCCCGTCCCCCCACGTCTCCGGGAAGCACGTCCGCCCGATCTCCAACGCGTCGGCCGCGTCAGCCGGCACCCGCCGCTCCCCACCGCTCGCCTCGGTCATTCCGGGTTCCCCTCTCCACTCGACACACCCGACCGCCCCACGACTACCACACCCCCGCGGCACGCGACCGACGGTAGGAGGCGATCGCCTGCTCACACGGGTAGTTCGGAAGCGTGGTGACCTCACCACCGGCCTTGGCGACCACAAAGGTGCTACCCCCCGGCTCGGCCGGCGTGGGCCGGGCGCCCGAAGCAGCTGGCGCGGGCCCGGACGGCCGCACCACGTACGCCTCGTCGAACTCCCTCACCTCCAGCGTGCGCACGCTCCCGTCAGGAGCAGGAGGAACGGCGAACAGAGCAGCCACGACCTCCCGCGCCTCCCGGGCGCTCCTCACCAGCACGATCCCACCCTCTCAGCTCGGAGGCACGGGTTTGCCGCGCCCGTCGCCGAAGAGATGCTCCACCATGTCCGCGAGGTACGTGTACAGATCATCCTCGGTCTCGAACTCCACGGACGTGAGGCACTCGTAGTCCGCGACGCTCAGATACCTCTCGCCGACCAGCTCCGCCAACTCCACGCGCACCGCGTCCGCGTACCGCTGCCCGAACGCGTGCAGCGTCTCACGGAGGCCGAACCCGGGATCGTGGGCGATCTCCAGGTACAGGTACGTGGCGGCAAACCTCCCCAGACTCTCCGGCAGCACCCGCCCCACCTCGTCCCTATAGACAGGCATCACCGGCATCAGCCCGACCTCCCCCTACAGCGCGTCGAAGTTCTGCTCTTCGACGGCGTGTTGCCATACCGGTGAGGCGGCGGCCGTGGCGTCGATCTCCGGCAACCAGCGGCAGAGCTGGGCGAGTAGGTACTCGCCGTCGCCCGCCGCCGACTCGTAGGCGGACAGCATCGCCCGGTAGAGCGTGACCATCGCGACGAAGGAGGGGAAGCTTGTCCCCACGACGGGGTCCGCTGGCTCGGCGGCGTCCGGGGCCGCCGAACCGGCGACCCGGAGCACCCGACCCGATGCGCCGTCCAGACACAGCACCCCACCGAGCCATTCGCCGAGCTGGTACAGCGGGCCGCTGTCCTGCGGAGGCGTCGCGCCGTGGTGCCGGTGCCAGTCGACCTCCTTGAGGCCCTGGTCGGACGGCGAGAACACGGAGAGACCGAACCAGTTGTCGACAGTTGGCAGCCCGACCTCCGTGAGCTGCCGGCGAGCGGGGACGTCCAACACCCCCGCCGGCACCAGATCAGGCCGCAGAAGGATGACGTTGCCCTCCCCGAACACCGTCGCCATCAGCTCCGTGGAGGGGGAACGCCACTCCGGCTCGAAGTCCCGAGGCGCGAGGGTCGTGAGGGGCGCGACCGCCTGAGCACCCTGCTCGGTAGTGGCCCGTACCGCCTCATCGAGATCGACTTTCACCGCATACAGGCCCTGGGTGCCGCCCATCACCACGATGTCGCCGATCGCGGCAGCCCCGTCGAAGATCTCCACACTGTGGGTTCGCAACTTGGCCAGGGTCCGGCCGGTTCCAGGGTCGCTCAGGGCGACCCAGGCGTAGTCGGTCTCGGCGTGGAAGGGGGGTGTCGACGGCAGCTTGCCAGGCGCGGCGGCGTTGGCTTCGGCGACCGCGACCTCCCTCC
>NZ_WMLF01000651.1 GCF_014156695.1 Streptomyces durbertensis
GTTCGCGGGTGAACACGAACGTGGCGACGTCCAGGTGGGAGACACCGCCGTCGGCCCGCCGCGCCAGCCGCAGGGTCTCGCCCGCGTAGTAGCCGTCGAGGCCGGTCCAGGTGCCGTCGGGCTCGGGGCGGAAGCGGGAGCCCCGGCCGGGACCGCCGTGCGGGCCGAGGAGCAGGGTGCGGTCGGCGGCGAGCCGCAGGGTGTGCGGGGCGGCGCCCCAGTACCAGGTGCCGGTGAGGGCCAGCAGTTCCGGGTCGGCGGGCTCCGCGAGCGGGCGCCAGGGCCGGGGCAGGGCCGGTTCGTGTTCGGTGACGGTCCGGATCAGGTCGGCGGCCACCGCGCTGACCGAGGGCCCTGAGGTGACGTTGGCGAGGACGACGGCGCCGAGCCGGTCCGCCGGCGAGCACAGGACGGCGGCGACAAAGCCGGGCATGGAGCCGCCGTGGCCGACGAGCACGCGCCCGTCGGAGGCGCGGAGCAGGCTGACGCCCAGGCCCCAGGCGAGGTTCCAGTCCTCGAAGGCGTTCGGCGCGAGCGGTCGCCGCATCTCCTCCAGGGTGTCGGTGGAGAGCACGTGGCCGACGCCGACGCCCTCGCCGCCGAGGAAGGCCGTCAGGCGGGCCAGGTCGGCGGCGGTGGACCACAGTTGGCCGGCGGGCGCCATGGTGCCGGTCTCGGTGAGGGGCTCCTCCTGGAGGACGTCGGCCCAGGGGTGGACGGCCCAGCCCGCGGCGTGCGGGGGCTGGGGGGTGAGCGTCGTGCGGAGCATGCCGAGCGGTTCCAGGACCTCGCCGCGCAGCACGACGTCCCAGGCGCTGCCGCGCACCTCCCCCACCAGCGCCCCGAGCAGGGCGTAGGCGGTGTTGGAGTAGTGATGGCGGCGGCCCGCGGGCAGCCGCAGCGGCTCACCGTCGACGAGGTCGGCCAGGTCGGGGCGGAGTTCGCCGGGTGTGCGCTCCCACCAGGGGCCGCGCGGCTCGGCGGCCAGGCCGGAGGTGTGGGAGAGGAGTTGGCCGATGGTGGCGGCACCGGCCTGGGTGCCGGGGAGGTGCTTGTCGAGCGGGTCGGCGAGGTCGATCAGCCCCTCGTCGCGCAGCCGCATGACCTGTACGGCGACGAGCGGCTTGGTGATGGAGCCGATGCGGTACTGGGTGTCGGGCGTGGGCTCCGGACCCGGCTCCGCGTGGCGGGAGCCGGTCCAGACAAGCTCGCCCTCCCGGACGACGGCGGCGGTGAGGGAGGGCGTGCGCCCCTCGCTCTGCGCGGTCGCGACGCGGTGGAGCAGGGCGCGTTCGGTCGTGGGAAGCAGCATGTCGGGCAGGCTAGTCGCCGTGGCCGACATCCGCCGTGCCGGCCACGCGGCCTGTGGACAACTCCGGTGGAGCGGTCAGTTCCGCACGCCGAGGGCGGCGAGTTGTTCGGCGAACGGGACGACGTCCAGCGGCGCTTCGGCCCGCGGGCCGCGCGCGGCGGCCGGCGGGCGTGCCCTGCCGGCCACCATGTCGGCGAGTTCGTCGGCGGCCCGGTCGACGCGCGCGGCGAGTTCGTCGGTGTGGCGGTCGCCGCCGCCCCAGTCCTCGGGGGCGGCGAACACGGCCGTCGGCACGGTCGGCGCGCGCAGGTAGCCGAAGAGCGGGCGGACGGCGTGTTCCAGCGCGAGGGAGTGCCGGGCGGTGCCGCCGGTCGCCGCGACGAGGACGGGCGTGCCGCGCAGCGCGTCCGGTTCCGTCAGGTCGAAGAACGACTTGAACAGTCCGCTGTAGGAGGCGGCGAAGACGGGGGTCACCGCGATGAGCGCGTCCGCCGAGGCGACCGCCGTCAGCGCGTCGCGGAGCCGGGCGGGCGGGAAGCCGGTGACCATGTGGTCGGCGATGGCGCCGGCGAGTTCCCGCAGCTCGACGACGTGGACGTCGACGGGCCTGCCGCGTGCGTCGAGGTGGTCCGAGGCGGCCTGGGCGAGCCGGTCGGCGAGCAGTCGGCTGGTGGACGGCTCGCCGAGGCCGGCCGTGACGACGGCCAGGGTGGCGCGGGGTTCCGCGTCGGTCCGCTGGCGGGGGCGGGGGTTGCCCATGGGATCGTCCTTCGCGGTCGGGT
>NZ_WMLF01000652.1 GCF_014156695.1 Streptomyces durbertensis
GTCCGGGAGGTCGGCGGCGCCAGCCGGTCCGCCGGCTCCCGCCGCGCCCCGGATCAGCGGGCCGCCGCTGCATCTGCGCCGGCCGGGCCAGCTGGTCGAGCGTGAGCTGCTGAAGGTGGCGCTCCAGTACCCGCAGCTGGTGTCGCCGGTGTTCGACGCGTTCGGCGCCGACGAGTTCACCGCCGAGCCGTACGCGCTGGTCCGCACGACCGTCGAGGCGGCCGGCGGCACGGAGGCGGCGGGCTCGGACTTCCTGTCCCGGGTGCTGGACGCCGCGCCCGACGACACCGTCCGCAAGCTGATCACGGAACTCGCGGTGGAGGCGCTGCGGTGCCCCGGCGGCGGGGAGCCCGACGAGGCGTACGCCGGGCAGCAGTTGGTGGCGGTCCGCCTGGCGGCGGTCAGGGCCCGCTCGGCGGAGATCGAGGGCACGGCCCGGCGGCTGGACGCGCAGGGCGCGAACGAGCGGTCGGCGCCGCTGTGGCAGGAGCTGTGGGTCCTCCAGCGGTACGCGACGGCGCTACGCGAACGCGGCGCGGCGGCCCTCTGACGTGCACCTCCGGTGCGACCCCGGCGCGCCGACCCTCGTGCGATCTGCTGCGGTGATCCCGCCGGATCCCCACGCGGGCTCTTGCCGTGCGGACGTGCGGCGTGGGCGGCCTCTCACCGCACGGATCTGCGGCGTGGATCTCGGCGTGCGGAATCTCGTTGTGAGGGACGTGCGGTGCGGACCCCACCCTGCGACTCTCCCCGGGCAGACTCCGGCGCGGATCCTGCCGTGCGGACCCCGGAGGCCACGGATTCCCGAAGGGGCCCGGCACGCGGGCCGTCGGCGTGGGCTCCGTCGGTTGGCTTCCTGTCGTGCGGGGTACCGCGCGGATCCGGCGTGCGGTACCCCGCCGTTGGTGATTCCGGCTCGGGTCCGACCTGCGGGCCCCGGCACGCGGACACGCGACGCGGTCAGTCCCGGTGCGCCGGGCGGGGTCAGGGTCGGCGGAGTTGTGGTGGGCTGTTCGCGAGGCCCCCGGGCCGTAGGCCCGCCGGCAGGAAGAGGACGGAGTTCACGTAGCGCGGTCGCGGGCGCAGGGCCCGGCGCAGCAGGCCGTGTTCGGCGACGTGCCCGGTGAGCCGCTGGTGGCGGGCGAGGTCGAAGTCCCGCAGCGGCACCCAGTCGCGGTCCGGCAGTACCCAGCCGGTGTAACCCCACTCCGCGAGCAGCTCGACGACCGGCGCAGTCGGCTGGATGCGCACCTCCAGTTCGACGAAGAGCGACGGCCGGCAGGCGGCGACGGTCTCCCGCGCCCCGCGCAGCACCGCCTCCTCGCTGCCGTCCACGTCGATCTTGACCAGGCGGACGTCCGTCAGCTCCAGGGTGTCCAGCCGCACGCTCGCCACGTCGATCCGCGTGCCGTGCAGGTCGTCGCGGCGGACCAGGGAGGAGACACCCTGGTCGCCCCGGCCGCCGGGCGGCAGCCAGAGCGTGGCGCCGTCGGTGTGGTCGGTGGCGGCGGCCTGGACGACGCGGACGTTGTCGCCGGTGGTGGCGTGCAGCAGCCGGGCCAGGTGCGGCACGGGCTCGATGGTGACCACCTGCTCGACGCGACGGGCCAGCCGACGGGTCCACGGCCCGTACCAGCCGCCGATGTCGACGGCCGTGCCGCCGGGCGGGCAGAAGTCGGCCAAGCGCCGCAGTTCGGGTTCGAAGCGCGGGTACACGGCGGAGGCGGTCCGCGCGACCAGTGCCGGGGGCAGCCGGGCGCCGACCCGGGCGGCCAGGGTCACGGCGTGCCGACCCGGTCGCAGTAGCGCGTGTGGTCCTCCTCGCTCACGGGCTCACCCGAGGAGGGGAGGAGCTGCGGGATGTCGTCGACGACGGGGTAGCGGCGGCGCAGCCGGGGGTTGTAGAGCGCGTCGCCGCCTTCGAGCAGCAGGAGCTCGCCCTTGTCGAGCGGGCAGACCAGGATCTTCAGCAGCGGGTCGTCAGGTGACATGGCGGGTGCCTTCCTCGTGGGGGTGACGGACAGGTCGGGAGACGTCGACTGCCCGGCCGACGGGGCGCTCGTCGGCGGGCCCCCGGGCAGGGCGGTCGACGCC
>NZ_WMLF01000653.1 GCF_014156695.1 Streptomyces durbertensis
GTTTCGGTGGTCATAGCGATGGGGTAACGCCCGGTTACATTCCGAACCCGGAAGCTAAGCCTGTCAGCGCCGATGGTACTGCATGCGGGAGCGTGTGGGAGAGTAGGACGCCGCCGAACAAACATTGAGCGTGAACCCCCGGATTTCTTCCGGGGGTTCACGCTTTTCTGCGTTCGCGTCACCGGCTGTTCACGTCCGGCTCGGAGGATGCCGGCATGGCGATGACACAGCTGGCGACACTCGACCTGCGGCCCGGCGACGAGGTGGTGCTGCCGTCGTTCGGTGGCGAGGAGGCGGCTGACGCCGTTGCCGCCGCGGGTGGCGTTCCGGTCTTCGCGGACATCGACCCGGTGAGCTTCTGCCTGTCCCCGGCGGCGGCTGAAGCGGCCCTGACCAGCCGGACGGTGGGAGTCCTCGCGCTGCACGTCTTCGGGCACCCGGCCGACATGGTGTCCCTTGAGGAGCTGTGCCAGCGGCGTGGTGTCCGGCTGGCGGAGTCCGAGCGGCCGCTGTCGGCGGTGCTGTCGCCGGACGTGGTGCTGCGGCGGCGCAGCGCCGAGTACCTTGCCTCGCGGCTGCGGGGGGTGCTTCCCCCGGTGGTTCGCCCCGGAGTCGACCACACCTTCGAGCGGTTTGTGGTGCGGGTACCGGGCAACGGGCGCCCGGACCGGGACGCCTTCCGGAACGCCCTGCGGGCACGCGGAGTTGACTGCTTCGTGCCGGTGGGAACGCCGGCGCACCGCCTGCCGGCGCACCGGGCCGCCGGCGTACGGCTGCCGGAGACGGACCGCGCGGCGGCGGAATGCCTTGCCCTCCCGCTGCAAGCGGCCATGTCCCGGCGCGAGTTGAACCGCGTCGCGGCTGCCTGCAACCGTCTCGGCGGCCTGCTCTACGAGCCGGCCTGCTGAGCCGTTCTCCCAGCTCGGCCGTGGACTCCCGTGGTCGGAGCGGCCCGTGGGATCAGGTATGATCGACCATGTCGACGCGCCCCAATAGCTCAGTCGGCAGAGCGTCTCCATGGTAAGGAGAAGGTCAACGGTTCGATTCCGTTTTGGGGCTCTCACTTCGAAAGGCCCGCCAACCGGCGGGCCTTTCGGCGTTTCCGGGGAAGTACCCCGGGCGGGCCCGGGGCACGCTGCGTCACTCCGGGACGCGCATCGCGAGAATCGCCATGTCGTCCGACGGCGCGTCGGCGGCGAACCGTTCGACCGCGCGCATGATCCGCGCGGCCACCGCGCCCGCCGTGAGTCCGGTGCACCCGCTGAGGCAGTCGGCCAGCCCGTCGTCGCCCAACATACGGGTGCCCTCCCGCCGTTCGGTGACGCCGTCGGTCACGCACAGGAGCACGTCGCCGGGGTCGAGGGTGAACGTCTGCTCCTCCAGTTCCAGGTCCTCGATGACGCCGAGCAGCGGCTGGGGTTCGGCGGCCGGCTCGACGGTGCCGTCCTGGCGCAGCCGCAGCGGCAGCGGGTGTCCGGCGCACACGACCTTCAGCACCGCGCCACCGTCGGGCTGCGGCCACAACTCGCCGTAGAGAAGCGTGAGGAAGCGGCTGCGGGCGCCCTCGTCGAGGATCGCTGTGTTGAGGCGTTCGAGGACGGCGGGGCCGCCGAAGCCCTCGCGGGCGAGCAGCCGCAGGGCGTGTCGGGCCAGGCCGGTGACGGCGGCGGCCTCCGGGCCGGTGCCGCAGACGTCGCCGATGGCAAAGCCGTAGGCGCCGTCGCGGATGGGGAAGACGTCGTAGAAGTCGCCGCCCACCTCGTTGCCCTCGCCGGCGGCGCGGTAGATCACCTCGACCTCGACGCCCGGCACCTCCGGCAGCTCGGGTGGGAGGAGGCTGCGCTGGAGGGACTGGCTGATGGCCGTGCGCTCGGAGTACAGCCGGGCGTTGTCCAGGGCGAGGGCCGCCCGCCGCGACAGGTCCTCGGCCAGTTCCAGGATCTCCTGGCGGAAGCGCTCCTCCAGCGGCTTGCCGAGGATGAGCATGCCGATCACGCGGTTGCGTGCGACGAGCGGCAGGACGACCGTCTCCCCGCCGACGGTCGAGGCGGTGGCGAGGGTGGTGCCGGGGGAGGAGAGGG
>NZ_WMLF01000654.1 GCF_014156695.1 Streptomyces durbertensis
CCCCCGCCCCCACTCCGGCCGACGACCCGACCCGCGCCGTCCGCGCCCGGGTCGCAGAGAGGACCACCACCGCATGACCGGCCGCCGCTTCACCCTCACCCACCGGCTGCCCGACGCCCACCTCGACGACGCGCTGCGGGCCGACGCGCTCAAGGGCCTCACCGGTCGGCCCAAGTCCCTGCCGCCCAAGTGGTTCTACGACGCGCGCGGCAGCGAGCTCTTCGAGCGGATCACCGAACTCCCCGAGTACTACCCGACCCGCGCCGAACACCAGATCCTCGCCGCGCGCTCGGCGGAGATCGCCGCGCTGCTGCCCGACGTCCGGACCCTCGTCGAACTCGGCTCCGGCTCCTCCCGCAAGACCCGGCTCCTGCTGGACGCCTTCACCGCCACCGGCGCGCTGGAACGCTACGCCCCCCTGGACGTCAGCCCCGCCGCGCTCACCGAGGCCGGCGAAGCCCTCCGCCACCGCTACCCCGCACTGGACGTCTCCGCCGTCGTCACCGACTACGAGGCCGACCTGACCCCGCCCGGCCGCGGCCCCTACCTGGTCGCGTTCCTCGGCGGCACCCTCGGCAACCTGGACACCGCCGACCGCCGCGCCTTCTACGCCTCCCTCCGCCCCCGGCTCACCGCCGGCCGGGACGCCCTCCTCGTCGGCGTCGACCTGGTCAAGGACCCCGACACCCTCGTCCGCGCCTACGACGACGGCCGGGGCGTCACCGCCGAGTTCAACAAGAACGTGCTCCTCGTCCTCAACCGCGAACTCGGCGCCGACTTCGACCCGGCCGCGTTCGACCACCGCGCCCTGTGGAACGCCGAGCACTCCCGCATCGAGATGTGGCTGCGCTCCCGCCGCGCCCAGCGCGTCCCCCTCCCCGAGATCGACCTCACCGTCGACTTCGAGGAGGGGGAGGAGATGCGCACGGAGATCTCGGTGAAGTTCCGCCGCGAAGCGCTCACCGCCGAACTCGCCGACGCCGGTTTCACCGTCCGACACTGGTGGACCGACCCCCTCTCCCGCTTCGCCCTCCTCCTCACCACCCCCACCTGACTCCTTCCGCCACCCGACGGCGCTCCCCACGGCCGGCCCGCGTGCCTCACCCTCGACGCGGCCGCCGGGCGGAGCGCCGCCGCTCGTGCTCGGCGTCGATCTCCGCCAGCTCCGCACGCCCCGCCTCCCGCTCGGCCTCCGTGATCTCCCCGTACTCCTCCTCCAGCCAGTCGACGATCTCCCGCAGCCCCTCCTGCCACCGGACGTCCTCCGGACCGCTCCCACACGCCATGAACGGGCCCTTCCCCTCTCCTGCCGCTTCCTGATTCATCGCCGCCGACGCGGCCCCGTCAGTCGATCAGCCCACCCTCGCGCGTCCGCCCCGCACCACGCCGTCCGGGCGTCGCCCGAATGGCGGAGCTGCGGGGGCGGAAGTGGCATATACCACTCAATCTGGACTGGCAGGCAACACCCGGGACGGGGAGCGACCGCCGCACCGCACAAGGCGGCGGCCGCTCGTAGGAGGTGCCGCAGCATGCCACAGGTGCAGGTCTACGTATCGATTCCACTGCCTGTCGACGAGGTCTTCTACTTCCTCTCCGACGGCCGGAATCTGGCGCGCTGGCACTCCGGCGTGATGGACATCAGGCCCGAGGGCCCGGAGGGCGCCGACGGCGCCGGACACGCCGAACGCCGGTCCTACAGCTACCGCTTCCCCGGCCGGCACCGCGACTTCCGGCTGGAGTGCTGTGCCTACGAGCACAACGTGCGCATAGGGTTCCTCGGCCAGCGCATGTGGAACCCGCTCGGCAGTCAGATGCCCCGCTACGACTTCCGCGTGTGGCCGCAGGGCACCGGCTGCCGCGTCGGCGTCCAGGTCACCTCGTGGCTGACCGGCGGCATGCTGCTGCTGTGGCCCGTCGTCGCCCTGGGCTGGCGCCGCGACCTCCCCGAGGACGCCCAGCGCCTCCACGAGGTGCTGACCGGCAGCGAGGACCTCGCCGACATCGGCTACGAGCCCGGCCCCCTGGTCATCGCCGACCGCCCCCGTCGCCGCCAGGC
>NZ_WMLF01000655.1 GCF_014156695.1 Streptomyces durbertensis
CTGCTCCGCCGCCTCCGGGCCGGGCAGCGAGTCGGTCCGCACGGCCTGGTGCAGCCGGCGCAGGTCGTGCCCCGGGTCCATGCCCAGCTCCTCCCGCAGCACCCGGCGGCTCTCGGCGTAGACGGCCAGCGCGTCGGCCTTGCGGCCGCAGCGGTGCAGGGCCGTCATCAGCTGGCCGCGCAGCCGCTCGCGTACCGGGTTCTCCGCGACCAGCCGCACCAGCTCCGGGACCAGCGACGTGTGCCGCCCGAGCGCCAGCTCGGCGTCGATCCGGCTCTCCAGCGCCGCCAGGTAGGCCTCCTCGATGAACGGGCCCTCGGCGTCGACGAGTTGCTCCGTGACGTTGGCGAGGGCGGGGCCGCGCCTGAGGTCGAGGGCCGCCGTGAGGTCTTCGGCGGCCTGCGCGTAGCGGCCGGCGGCGAGGCCGGCGAGGCCACGGCCGGCGAGCCGCCGGAAGACGTGCCAGTCCAGCGGGACGTCGCCGATGTCCAGCCGGTAGCCGGGGCTGCGGCGCTCCAGGCGCACCCCGGCGGGCAGCCGCTTGCGCAGCTCCGACACGTGCGCGTAGAGCTGCGCGGTGACCGTCGTGGGCGGGTCGGCCCCCCACAGCCGGCTCTTCAGCAGCGTGTCCGACAGCACCCTGCCGCCGGCGAGCAGCAGCGCCGCCAGCAGCGTGCGCTGCTTCACTCCGGCGAGCCGCGCCGCCCCGTCCCCCGCGAGCTCCACCGGACCGAGGATCCGGAATTCCATCGCTGTACGCCCCGTCCTGCCGGTGGTCGGTCCGCGGAGGCCGCTCGCCGTCCGACGTCGCGACAGCCGTCCGCTCCACCGGCCTGGTCTGTGCCATGGCTCGGTCTGGCGCCATTGGTACCAGCCGCTCGCTGCACGCTACAACGGTACGGACAGCAAACTGCCAAGCCTCCTGAACTGTGTTTCCGCCTTGTCCCTTTTGGTCAGATGGGCGGGTTGCCGTGTTTGCGGAGAGGTAGCTCGGCGTGCTTGCGGCGCAGCATCGACAGCGCGCCGGTCAGCGTCCGACGTGTCTCGGCCGGGTCGATGACGTCGTCCACCAGGCCGCGTTCGGCCGCGTAGTACGGGTGCATCAGCTCGGCCTTGTACTCCTTGACGAGCTGGGCCCGTGTCGTCTCCGGGTCGTCGGCGGCGGCGATCTGCCGGCGGAAGACGACGTTCGCCGCGCCCTCGGCGCCCATCACCGCGATCTCGTTCGTCGGCCAGGCGAAGGCCAGGTCGGAGCCTATGGAACGCGAGTCCATGACGATGTAGGCGCCGCCGTACGCCTTGCGCAGGACAACGGAGATGCGGGGAACGGTGGCGTTGCAGTAGGCGTACAGCAGCTTGGCGCCGTGCCGGATGATGCCGCCGTGCTCCTGGTCCACGCCCGGCAGGAAGCCCGGCACGTCCACGAGGGTGACCAGGGGGATGCTGAAGGCGTCGCAGAGCTGGACGAAGCGGGCCGCCTTCTCCGAGGAGTTGATGTCCAACACGCCGGCGAGGGTGCGCGGCTGGTTGGCGACGACGCCGACGACCTCGCCGCCGAGCCGGGCCAGCGCGCAGACCACGCTGGGCGCCCAGCTCTCGTGGACCTCCATGTACTCGCCGTCGTCGACGATCTCCTCGACGACCTCGCGCATGTCGTAGGGGAGGTTGCCGTCGGCCGGCACCAGGGAGGCGAGCGCCGGGCAGAGCCGGTCGGCCGGGTCGGCGGACTCGACGACGGGCGGGTTCTCCCGGTTGTTCTGCGGGAGCATCGAGAGCAGGAAGCGGACCTCCTCCAGGCACGACTCCTCGTCGTCGTACGCGAAGTGCGCCACACCCGAGGTGCCCGCGTGCACGTCCGCGCCGCCGAGCCCGTTCTGGCTGATCTGCTCACCCGTCACCGCCTGCACCACGTCCGGACCGGTGATGAACATCTGCGAGGTGTCCCGCACCATGAACACGAAGTCCGTCAACGCCGGCGAATACGCCGCACCACCCGCACACGGACCGAGCATCACCGAGATCTGCGGAATCACACCCGA
>NZ_WMLF01000656.1 GCF_014156695.1 Streptomyces durbertensis
TCCCCGTACCGCCCGCAGTCCGCTACCGTCCCGTCCCGTCCAAGGCCCTGCCGTAGTTCGCGTGGAGTGCCCCTCGTGCCGTCCAACCCGTCCCGCCGGACCGTACTGACCGCCTCGCTCGCCGGTACCGCCGCCCTGCTCGCCACCGGCTGCTCCGGCGGCGAGCCCGCGCGGCCCGCCGCCGCGCCCACCGCCGAGGCCCGACTGCGGCGCACCGCCGCCCGGGAGAGCACGGCGCTCCTCGACCGCTACGACGCCACCGGCGCCGCGCACCCCGCGCTCGCCGCCGCCCTCGCACCGCTGCGCGAGACCGTCGCGCGGCACGTGAAGGCCTTCGGCGGCACACCCCCCGCCGCGCCGGGCACGGACGCGGCCGCCGAGGCGTCCAGCGAGTCCGCCGAGGGGCGGGCGCCCGTGCCGGTGCCCGAGGACGCCCGCGCGGCGCTGCGGGCGCTCGCCGACGCCGAACACGCCACCGCCGACCGGCACACCACCGCGCTGCTGGACGCCGCGCCGGAGACCGCCCGGCTGCTCGCCTCGGTCGCGGCGGCCGGCGCCGCCCACGGCTACCTGCTCACCGAACTGCTGCCGGAGGTGGCCTGAAAGCCATGGTCCGAACCGCCCTCCACACCCGCCCGAACGCGCGCACCGGCCCGGACGACGAGACCCACCCCGCGAGCACCGCGCTGGCCGCCGCGCTCGCCGCCGAACACGCCGCGGTGTACGGCTACGGCGTCGTCGGCGGCCGGGTCGGCGAGGAGCGCCGCCGCGAGGCCCGCGAGGCCTACGACGCGCACCGCGCCAGACGCGACCAGCTCGTGCGCGCCATCCGGCGGGCCGGCGGCGAGCCGCCGCCGGCACTCGCCGGCTACGCCCTGCCGTTCGACGTCGTCGACACGGCCACCGCGCGGCGGCTCGCCGCCGAGATCGAGGACCGGGTCGCCGGCGCCTACGCCGACCTCGTGCGCGCCACCGAAGGCCGCCGCAGACGGGACGCGGCCGCCGCGCTGCGGGAAGCGGCGGTCCGCGCGACACGCTGGCGTGGCGGCGGCGTAGCCTTCCCTGGGCTCGCCGAGCGCGGCGGGTCGCAGAACCGATAGACCCCGCAGCCGACCAGGGAAGGCACCTCACCGGAATGGTCCACCCCCCGCGCCTCGAACCCCCGCAGCGGCTGGTAAGGAACCTGGGCAGCGCCCACCCCTGGCTGCGTGAAGTGGCCGCGGTGGCCGACGACCTGATCGTCCGTTGGCAGCTCCGACCGGTACGGCTGGCGGCACCCGGCGGCCGGGACAGCCTGGTACTGCTCGTCGAGCAGGCCGACGGCGCCCCCGCGGCGCTGAAGCTGTCGTCCCTCGGGCCCCGGCGGGTCGCGGCGGAGGCGGCGGCACTCACCCGCTGGGACGGGCTGGGCGCGGTACGGCTGCTGCGCGCCGACCCGGACGCCGGCGCGCTGCTCCTCGAACGCCTCCAGGGCGAGGTGTCGCTGCGTTCGCTGCCCGAGCAGAAGGCGGCGCTGGAAGCCGTGTCGGTGCTGCGGCGCCTGTGGGTGCCGCCGGGCGATCACCCCTTCCCGACGGTCGCCGAACACACCGGGCACGCCGTCGAGACGCTGTTCGCCACCGCGCCGGCCGAACTGGCACCGCTGGTGGACGAGGCGCGGACGACACGGGAACGGCTGCTCGCCGACGCCGGCGAAGGCGTGCTGCTGCACGGCGACTACCGGCAGGGCGCGGTCCTCGCCGCCCCCGCCGACCGGGCACCGTGGCTGGCCGTCGGACCGCACCCGCTGGTCGGCGACCCGGCCTACGACCTGGCCCGGCTGGCCCGCGACCGGCTCCACGACCTCGTCGCCTCGCCGGGGGCCGCCGCCCAGGTGCGGCGGCGGCTGCGGCGTCTGGCGGACTCCCTGGATCTCGACCAGGAACGGCTGCGGGGGTGGGCGCGCTACCGTGCGGTGGAGTCCGGGCTGCGGCACCTGGCGGCGGGGGACCGGGAGGACGGCGAGATGCTGTTCGAGTTCGCCGGCTGGGTGTAGCGC
>NZ_WMLF01000657.1 GCF_014156695.1 Streptomyces durbertensis
ACGGGCGCCTCCGGCGCGGGCTCGGGGGCGGTGGTGGTCTCCGTGGTCTCCGACGCGGGCACCGGCGGGCCGGCGGGCGCGCGCACGACCCGGCGGCGCGAACGGGACGGCCGCGCGGCGGCGGCCGGCGTCTCCTCGGCGGCGGCGGGCTCCTGCCCGGCCGCCTCGGCCGCCGTGACCGTCACCTCCGCGGGCGGCGGTTCCGTGGCGGCCGGCGGTCCCGCCGGTCGGGAAGCGGCCCTGCGCCGGCGCGGCGGCAGGTTGTCGCTCGGCGAACTGTTGTCGTTCGGCTCCGCGCTCGCGGAGTCACTGGCTTCGAGCATGCGGGGGTATCTCCCGTCACGCTCCCGGGCGCGGCGCCCTGCCGGCCGTGGCACGCGCGCTTACGCGGTGTACCTGACCCGGGGCGCACGCGCCACACGGGAGCTGTTGTCTCACTCGCCGGTTCCTGGCCATCCGGCCCGGCTACGGCGAAAGTCTTCTGGTCCTCGCACCTGCCGGACGGCGGTACCCGGGTGGCTCCCTGGGTTCCGGGCTCGTCGGCGGCGCCGCGACGTCGGCCTTACGCGGTGGCTCCGGGCGCCGTCGCGACGGGGGTTGCGTCGCGGTCGGGCGCCAGCGGGTCGGTCACCGTGCCGGTCTCCTCATCGAGCGGCCCCTGCGCCAGCCTGGTCACCGCTGCGGGGACCGGCGGCGCCAGGTCGGCCGTAGCTCGGAGGCCGGACAGGACGTCGTCGGGTCGTACGGCAGGTGTCAGGTGCCGCACTACCAGGCGCAGTATCGCACAGGGACCCGCCGCCGGCCTATCACCCCCGCCGGCCGGCCCCTCGGAGACGCACTCCAGGGAGGCGACGGCCCCGCGGGCGTCGAAGGTGCGCATGCCCTTCTTCGTCTGCCGCTCGACCTCGACGCTCTCGGCGGCGAGGAACGCCTTCACGGCCGCCTCGGCCTCGGCCCGCTCCACGCCGTCCAGCCGCAGCTCCCAGCAGGAGGCGGTCAGCCGGTCGGCGAACCCGGAAGCGTGCGCCTCCACGGCGTCGACGATGTCCAGACCGTCCGGCAGCGAGTCGTCCAGCAGCTTCCTGACCAGCGCCGGGTCACGGCGCTCGGCGAGCGCGATCTCCAGGTACTCCGCCTCGCTCGCGGTGCCGGTGGGTGCGGCGTTCGCGTACGAGACCTTCGGGTGCGGGGTGAAACCCGCCGAGTACGCCATCGGCACCTCGGCGCGGCGCAGGGCCCGCTCGAAGGCGCGCTGGAAGTCGCGGTGGCTGGTGAACCGGAGGCGGCCGCGCTTGGTGTAGCGCAGGCGTACGCGCTGCACCACGGGTGCCGGCGGCGGGCCTTCGGGCTGTCGCTTGCCCAGTGTCGTTCAGTCCCTCGTCAGTCGATGGCTTCCGTCCCTCCAGGTTACGGCCTCGGAGGCGGCCCGGCTGCGCCGGGCGACCGGAACGACCGGGCGTCGCGCCTCAGCCCGACGGGGCCGCGCCGCCCGTGGGCACCCAGTAGCGCAGCTTCACCCCGCGCTGGTCCTCGAGGACACCGCCGCACGCCTCGATGACCTTGCGGGAGCCGGTGTTGTCGTGGTCGCAGGTCACCAGCACCTGCTCGAACCCGAGGCCCGCCGCGACCGGCAGCGCGGCCCGCAGCATGGCCGTGGCGTGTCCCCGGCGCCGGACGGAGGGGCGGACCTCGTAGCCGACGATGCCGCCGTACTCCAGCAGGTGCGGGGTGAACGCGTGCCGGATTGCCAGCCGCCCCAGCCACTCGTCGCCCTCGACGTACCACAGGACCGTGGCGGGCACCCAGCCCGCCGGGCGCTCGGTCTCCGGGTCGGCGGCGGCGACCACGTCGGCGACGTAGCCGGCGAACCCCTCGGGTTCCTCCCAGACGTCGCCGTACCGGCGGATCTCCTCAGCGATCATCGAGTTGCCGTTGAACCAGGCGTCGTCCTCGTCAGCGAACTCCCGCATGGCCTTCAGGAAGGAGGCGCGGACCCGGGCCGTGGGAGTGGTCAGTCGCGGCATCCCCCCACCC
>NZ_WMLF01000658.1 GCF_014156695.1 Streptomyces durbertensis
CGGTGCGGCCGGGGGTCGGGCGGTTCCTCGTACTCGCCTCGGTGTTCGTCTGCGCCGCCTGCGGACTGGTCTACGAGCTCGAACTCGTCGCGCTCGCCTCGTACCTGATCGGCGACTCGGTCACCCAGGCGTCCATCGTGCTGTCGGTCATGGTCTTCGCGATGGGCCTGGGCTCGCTCCTGGCGAAGCGTTTGTGCAGGAGGGCCGCCCAGGGCTTCGGCTACATCGAGGCGCTGCTGGCGCTGGTGGGCGGCGGTTCGGCGATGGCGCTGTACGCCTGCTTCGCCTGGTTCGGCGAGTCCCGCACGGCGCTGGTCGCGTTCTCCCTGGTGATCGGCGGGCTGATCGGCGCGGAGATGCCGCTGCTGATGGTGCTCATCCAGCGCATCAGGGAGCAGGACGTGGGCGGCGCGGTCGCGGACCTGTTCGCCGCCGACTACGTGGGCGCGCTGGCCGGCGGTCTTGCGTTCCCCTTTCTGCTGCTCCCGCTGTTCGGGCAGCTCACGGGGGCGCTGCTGATCGGTGTGGTGAACGTGTTCGCCGGCGGCTTTGTGGTGCTGTGGCTGTTCCGGCGGGACCTCACGCGTTCGGCGCGTGCGGGGCTTCTGCTGCTCAACGGTGTGGTGCTCACGCTGCTGCTCGCCGCGCTGTGCTCCGCGTCGGCGTTCGAGGAGGCGGCGCGGCGCGCGGTGTACGGGGGCACGGTGCGTGTCGCGACGCAGTCGGCGGTGCAGGAGATCGTCCTCACCGACGGACCCGCCGGCGGCCACGGCGGGCGGGAGGCGTCCCGGGGGCTCGAGCTGTTCCTGGACGGCCGGTTGCGGGTGTGTTCCAGCGACGAGGCGCGCTACCACCAGGCGTTGGTGCACCCGGCGATGGCAGCGGGCCGGCACGCACGGGTGCTGGTGCTGGGCGGCGGCGACGGGCTCGCGGTACGGGAGGTGCTGCGGCATCCCGGCGTCCGGTCGGTGACGGTCGTCGAACTGGACCCGGCGGTGCTGGACCTCGCCTCCAGGGACCCCGTGCTCAGCGCACTCAACCAGCGGTCGCTCGCGGACCCGCGCGTCCGGCGGGTCACCGCGGACGCCTTCGGCTGGCTGCGCGGCCGCCCGGCGAGCGGCGGCGAGCGCTACGACGTGGTCGTCTCCGGCCTGCCCGACCCGCGGATCACGGCGAGCACGAAGCTGTACTCGCTGGAGTTCTACGGCCTGCTGCCGCGGGTGCTCGCCGACGGCGGGCGGCTGGCGGTGCACGCGGGTGCCGCGGGCCGGGACCCGCACACGTACGGAACGGTCGCGGCGACGCTGCGGGCCGCCGGCTTCTCCGTCACCGGCTACGCGGTCGACGGCCGGCTGTCGTCGTTCGGCGACTGGCCGGACCGCGCCCAGCGGGCGGAGCACCCGTCGTCCCAGGACTGGGGGTTCCTGCTGGCGTCGCGGGGGGACGCGCCGCGGGTCGGCCTCCCGGCGGACGTCCGGTCGGGTGAGCTGACGGCCGCCGACCTGCGCCGCGCGGTCGCCCGCGCCGGTCGGCTGGACCGGCGCGACCTCCCGCCCTCCACCCTCGTCCACCCGCGCTACGGCTTCTGAGCACGGCTGAGCGAGCCCCGGCCACCCGGCCGGGGCGCCCGTAAACGCCTTGTGGCCGCGGGCGGCGCGCTCCTACGGTCGCCTGGTGACTACTCAGGTGATCGTGCTCAACGGTGGTTCCAGCGCGGGCAAGTCGGGGATCGCGCGCTGTCTGCAGGCGGTGCTGCCCGAGCCGTGGCTGGCGCTGGGGGTGGACACGCTCGTCGACGCGATGCCCGCCGCGATGCAGGACACCGAGTCGGGCATCGGCTTCAGCCCCGACGGCGGGGTGCACGTCGGCCCGGCGTTCCGGGCGCTGGAGGTGGCGTGGGCCGAGGGGGTGGCGGCGATGGTCCGGGCGGGTGCCCGGGTGATCGTCGACGAGGTCTTCCTGAGCGGCGGGGAGGGCCAGGAGCGTTGGCGGAAGGCACTCGCCGGGCTGGACGTGCTG
>NZ_WMLF01000659.1 GCF_014156695.1 Streptomyces durbertensis
CCGTAGAGCTCCTCGATCTCGTCGGCGTAGGCCTCCAGCACCGCCCGCCGCCTGACCTTCAGCGACGGGGTGAGCAGGCCGTTCTCCTCGGTGAACTCTCCGGTGACGACGCGGAAGCGGCGGATCGACTCGGCGCGTGAGACGGCCTCGTTGGCGTAGTCCACGGCCTTCTGCACGTCGGCGAGCAGTTCGGGGTCCTCCCGCAGCGCGGAGAGCGGGGTGTCCGCGGGGCGGCCGCGCACGGTGAGCCAGTGGGCCGTCGCGTCCGCCTCCAGGGTCACGAGGGCACTGACGTAGGAGCGCCCCTCCCCCAGCACCACGCACTGCGCGACCGGCGGGCGGCTGCGGACCCGGTCCTCCAGGACCGCCGGGGAGACGTTCTTGCCGCCGGAGGTGACGAGGATGTCCTTCTTGCGGCCGGTGATCGTCAGGTAGCCCTCGTCGTCGAGGGCGCCGAGGTCGCCGGTGTGGAACCAGCCGTCGTGCAGAACCTCGTCCGAGGCGGCGGCGTCACGCCAGTACCCGCCGAAGACGATGCCGCCCCGGATCAGCACCTCGCTGTCGTCGGCGATGCGCACGGCCGTGCCGGGAACGGGCTGGCCGACAGTCCCGGGGCGGGGCCGCAGCGGCGGGGTGATGGTGGCGGCGGCGGTCGTCTCGGTCAGGCCGTAGCCCTCGTAGACGATGATTCCGGCCGCGTAGAAGAACAGGTTCAGCCGCCTGTCCAGCGGGGAACCACCACTGATCGCGTAGTTGAGCCGGCCGCCCAGCTCCTTGCGCACCCGGCGGTAGACGAGCAGGTCGTACAGCGCCCAGGCGAGGGTCAGACCCGGTCCCGGGCCCTTGCCCGTGCCGAGGTGGCGGGCCAGCGCGGCCTCTCCGAAGCGGACGGCGACGCGGTCGGCGCGGTCGAAGGAGGACCCTCGTCCCATGCGTTCGGCCGTGGCCCGGCCGGTGTCGTGGATCTTCTCGAAGAGGTAGGGCACGCCGACCACGAACGTGGGGCGGAAGGACCGCAGTTCGGGACGGAGTTCGTCGGGCTTGATGCTCGGGCAGTGGCCGATCTCGATGCCCGCCTTGAGGCAGGCGATCTGGATGGTCCGTCCGAGGATGTGGGCGAGCGGGAGGAACAGCAGCGTCGACGCCTCCTGCCCGGTCACCTCCCGGAAGACCGGGTGCAGCAGTTCGATGGTGTTGCCTGCCTCCGCGAGCAGGTTGCCGTGGCTGATCACGCAGCCCTTGGGCCGCCCGGTCGTCCCCGAGGTGTAGCAGAGCGTGGCCACGGTGTCGGGGGTGAGGTCGGCGCGTCGCCGGGCGAGCCGTGCCTCCGGCACGTCGCGGCCGAGCGCTTCGAGTTCCGCGAGTCCGCCGGCCGTCAGCTGCCAGACCGTCCGTTCCTCCGCGAGCGACGCGGCGGCCCGGCGCACGGTGTCGGCGTTGTCGGCGTTCTCGACCACCGCCAGCCGGGCGCCGGAGTCCTGGAGGATCCACGCCACCTGCTCCGCTGAGGAGGTGGCGTACACCGGCACGCTCTGACCGCCCGCGGCCCAGATCGCGAAGTCCAGGACCGCCCACTCGTAGCGGGTCCGTGACATCAGCACGACCCGGTCGCCGGGGGCGAGTCCGGCCCCGACGAGCCCCCGGGCCACCGCGGACACCTCCTCGGCGAACCGCCGCGCGGTGACCGGCCGCCAGCCGTCCTCGGTGCGCCGGCGCAGCGCGACCCGGTCGGGTTCGCGTGCGGCGGCGTCGAACGGCAGGTCGGCGACGCTGCCGGAGGTCTCCGGCGCGACCAGGTGCGAGGCGCGGGCCTCACGCACGACGCCGTCCTCCCTGACCAGTTCCACGGTGACGCGGGCGGCGAGGTCGCCGCGCTGCCGTGCCTTCCTCAGATCCCTGCGTACGCTCATCCTCGGCTCCTGTCGGCGGCTGCGGTCCGGGGGATCGCGGTGCGGTCGGGCCGTGCCACGGCGGGGTGGCGACGGCGACCTGTGGTGCGGGCGGCCTGCGGTGGGGG
>NZ_WMLF01000066.1 GCF_014156695.1 Streptomyces durbertensis
GTACGGCTGTTGGAGGTGGAGCCGGAGGAGTCGGTACGCCGCCTGGGCCGGGGGGAACTCGATCTCGCGGTGGTACTCGACTGGTACAACCGCCCGCTGTCGGTGCCCGCCGGCATGGCCAAGCAGCCGCTGGCCGACGACGTCGTCGACGTCGCGGTGCCGGCGGACCACCGCTGCGCCGGGCGGGCCGAGGTCGACCTGGAGGACTTCGCGGACGACGACTGGGTGACCTGGCCTCCGGGCGAGTTCTGCCACGAGTGGCTGACGTTCACCCTGCGGGACCGGGGGATCGAGCCGCGGCTGGCGCACCGCGCGGCCGAGCACCACACCCAGCTGGCCCTGGTGGCCGCGGGGCTGGGCGTCGCCGTGGCGCCTCGTCTCGGCAGGGGAGCGGTGCCCGAGGGCGTGGCGATCGTGCCCGTGCGCCAGACCATCACCCGGCACGTCTACGCGCTGTGGCGACAGGACGCCGACCGCCGCCCCTCGATCCGGGCGGTCGTCGCCGCACTCGGCGAGGCGGCGGCACACCCGGCGCACGACACGGGCGCGGCCACCGCGCGCTGAGACCCGCTGAGAACCGCTGAGAGGGCGCCGCCGGGATGCCCGCTGAAAACACCCCGGCGGCGCACCGGCCGCGCGGCCCGGCCGTCACCGTCAAGGACCCGCCGCGCGGTCTGGCGCCCGACCCGGCAGCCCCCCAAGGCCCCGGGCCGGGCAGTCGAAGGAGCTCAGCCGAGCTTGATCGTGTTGCCGTCCACCGTGATCGACGCCGGCGGCAGCGGACGCTGCGCGGGCCCGGCGGTGACGCTGCCGTCGGCCACGCTGAACTTGCTGCCGTGGCAGGCGCAGTTGATCGTGCCTCCGCTCACCTCGCTCACCAGGCAGTTCTCATGCGTGCAGACGGCGGAGTACGCCTTGAAGTCGCCGTTGGTCGGTTGGGTGACGACCACCTTCTCGTCGCGGAAGACCTTGCCCTGGCCCACCGGGATGTCGGACGTGGGGCCGAGTTCGGCGCCGGCCTCGGCACCGGGCTGCTGCGGCGTGCCACCGGTCTCCGTGCCACCGGTCTCGGCGCCGCCGGTGCCGGTGCCGTTCTCCTGCTGGCCGTTCCCGCCGCCGTAGCCGGGCCCGGAGCCGCCCGATTCGCCACAGGCGGTGAGGGCGGCGGTGAGGCCGGCGGCTCCGGCGGCGAGGACGGCACGGCGCGAGGCGCTTGCTGCGGACATGAGGGGCCTTCCTGCTCTGGGACGTGCTGTCGTGTGTTCTGTGCGCGCTGCTGTGGGTACGTTCGGCAGGCAGTACGCGGCGGAGCACCGGGGCGTTCAACCGGCCGCGGACTTTCGGCGACGGATTTTCCCGCGCGCCCTCCACGCTGCCAGCCGTAACCTGTGGGGATGCTTTCCGAGATCACCGCCACGCGCTACGTCACACCGTTGCGCGAGGGCGGTTCGCTCCCGGGCCTCGTCGAAGCCGACGACCTGGGCACGTACGTGGTCAAGTTCACCGGGGCGGGGCAGGGGCGCCGGACCCTCGTCGCGGAGGTCGTGGCCGGCCGGCTGGCCGACGCGCTGGGGCTGCGGGTGCCGCGCCTGGCCGCCGTCCAGCTCGACCCGGTGATCGGGCTCGGCGAACCGGACCAGGAGGTCCAGGAACTCCTCAAGGCGAGCGGCGGGCTCAACCTCGGCATGGACTACCTGCCGGGATCCCTCGGCTTCGACCCGCTCGCGTACACCGTCGACCCTGTCGAGGCGGGCCGCGTGGTCTGGTTCGACGCGCTGATCAACAACGTCGACCGCTCCTGGCGCAACCCCAATCTGCTGGTCTGGCACGGCGACCTGTGGCTCATCGACCACGGCGCCAGCCTGATCTGGCAGCACAACTGGCCTTCCGCGCCGGCCGCCGCCGCCCGCCCCTACAACGCCTCCGACCACGTGCTCGCCCCCTTCGGCCCCGACCTGGCGGCCGCGCACGCGGCACTGGCGCCCCTGGTGACCGAGGAACTGCTGGCCGCCTGCGTCGCCGACGTGCCCGAGGAGTGGCTCGTCGACGAACCGGGCTTCGACGACGTCGCCGGCCTGCGCGCCGCGCACACCGCCACCCTGCTCAGCCGTGTGGACGGCCTCGCCGACCGCGTGGCGGTGGGGGAGCGCAGCGAGGACGCGCCGAGCCGGGCGCCCGGCTGGCTGACGCGGTGGCCGCACCGCACGGCGGAGCGAACGGAAGCGGAGCAGCGGCGCGGCGAGGCGCCGGAAGGCGGTCGGGTGTGAGCGGGAAGCGGGACGTCTTCGAGTACGCCCTGTTGCGGGTGGTGCCGCGTGTCGAACGCGGCGAGATGATCAACGCGGGGGTGGTCGTCTACTGCCGGGCGCGGTCCTACGTGTGCGCGCTCGTCCATCTGGACGAGCCGCGGTTGCGCGCGCTCGACCCGTCGGCGGACGTGGTCGGCGTGCGCGCCGCGCTGCACGCCGTCGAGCGGGTCTGCGCCGGCGGGCCGGAGGCGGGGCAGGCGGGCGGCGACGACGCCGGGCGGCGCTTCCGCTGGCTGGTCGCGCCGCGTTCCACGGTCGTGCAGCCGGGCCCGGTGCACACCGGCCTCACCGCCGATCCGCACGCGGAGGCCGAGCGCCTGTTGGAGTTGCTGGTGCGGTGACCTCCCGGCGGGCCGTTGACAGGGGGCGGGGCGGCTTCTAGCGTCACGACAGCCGAAGCTACTAAGCGGTTGCTCATTTCGCCGGAGACCTTCCAGGACTCAAGGAGAGGCACCATGTCCAGCACCGAACGCCGGGTCGCCATCGTCACGGGCGGAGCCCGCGGAATCGGGGCGGCCACGGCCGTCCGACTCGCCGAGGAGGGGCGCGCGGTCGCCGTCCTCGACCTCGACGAGGCCGCCTGCGCCGACACCGTCGACCAGATCACCAAGAGCGGCGGGCAGGCGCTGGCCGTCGGCTGCGACGTCTCCGACGCCGCCCAGGTCGAGTCGGCGGTGGCGCGTGTCGCCGACGGACTCGGCGCCCCGACCGTCCTGGTGAACAACGCCGGCGTCCTGCGCGACAACCTGCTGTTCAAGATGAGCGAGGCCGACTGGGACACCGTCATGAACGTGCACCTGCGCGGCGCGTTCCTGATGTCCAGGGCCTGCCAGAAGCACATGGTGGACGCCGGCTTCGGCCGGATCGTGTGCCTGTCCTCCAGCTCCGCGCTCGGCAACCGGGGCCAGGCCAACTACTCGGCGGCCAAGGCCGGCCTGCAGGGCCTCACCAAGACGCTGGCCAAGGAACTCGGCAAGTTCGGCGTCACCGCCAACGCCGTGGCGCCCGGCTTCATCGCCACCGACATGACGGCCGCCACCGCCGCCCGCGTCGGCATGGACTTCGAGGACTTCCAGACGGCCGCCGCCGGCGCCATCCCCGTCCAGCGGGTCGGCCGCCCCGAGGACGTGGCCGACGCCATCGCGTACTTCACCGGCGACCGCGCGGGCTTCGTCTCCGGTCAGGTGCTGTACGTGGCCGGCGGACCGCTCGACTGACCCGCGACGCGAGGGAGTGACACGCATGAGCGCACAGCACAGCGGCGAGGTCGCACTGGTCACCGGCGGCAGCCGGGGGATCGGCTACGGCGTCGCGGAGGCACTGGTGGCCCGCGGGGACCGGGTCTGCCTGACCGGCCGCAACGAGGAGCCGCTGAAGGAGGCGGTCGCGCGCCTCGGCGCGGACCGCGCGATGTACGTGGTCGGCAAGGCGCACGACGAGGCGCACCAGGCGGAGACCGTCGAGCGGGTCATGGCCGAGTGGGGCCGCCTGGACCACCTGGTCAACAACGCCGGCACCAACCCCGTCTTCGGCCCCATCGCCGAGGTGGACCTCGCGGTGGCCAGGAAGGTCTTCGAGACCAACGTGGTCTCCGCCCTCGGCTTCGCCCAGCGCACCTGGGCCGCCTGGCAGCGCGACAACGGCGGCACCATCGTCAACGTCGCCTCGGTCGCCGGCCTCAGCGCCTCGCCGTTCGTCGGGCCCTACGGCGTCAGCAAGGCGGCGCTGCTCAACCTCACCCAGCAGCTCGCCCACGAGTTCGCGCCGACGGTGCGGGTGAACGCGGTCGCCCCGGCGGTGGTGAAGACGAAGTTCGCCGCGGCGCTCTACGAGGGCCGGGAGCAGGAGGCGGCGGGTGGCTACCCGATGGGCAGGCTCGGCGTTCCCGAGGACGTCGCGGGCGCGGTCGCCTTCCTCTCCTCGCCGGCGGCCGGCTGGATCACCGGGCAGACGCTGGTCGTCGACGGTGGCCTCTTCCTGAACGCCGGGGTCGCCTGACCTCGGATCCGACCGTCGCGGACCCCTCGGCCCGCCCGCGGGCCGAGGGGTCCGTCGGAAGCGCGCCACATTGACCGTCGGCAACCGTTGAATCACGGGTTGAGCAGCCGATTCAGCTCTGGCGGGCGCTGCGGTAGGGTCTGCCTCGTTGTTGGCCCCGAGTCCGGGAACGGCCGCCGTGCGTGAGGCGCACGGCCCAGCGGCACCGGCCGAGCCGGCACGAAGCTTCCCTGTCGTTTCAGCATGTTCGGCATTGGTTCGTCGCCGATCGAGGAGTGTGCACGTGGTCAGCCGGAAGAGGCCTCTGAGGGCCGTGGCGGTTCTGTCGGCAGCGGCAGTGCTCGCCGGTTGCGGTTCGTTCTCGGGTGGCGGCGACGACGACAACCAGCCCATCAGGGTCGGCACCACCAGCGCGCCCAGCGTGCTCGACCCGGCCGGCGCGTGGGACGGCTCCTGGGAGCTGTACCGGAACGTCTACCAGTCGCTCCTGCACTTCCCAGGCTCCGGCGGCACCCCCGAGCCGGACGCGGCGAAGTCCTGCTCCTTCACCGACAACAAGAGCCAGGTCTACCGCTGCACGCTCCGCGAGGGGCTGGAGTTCACCAACGGCAACAAGCTGGACGCGGCCGCGGTCAAGCACTCCGTCGAGCGCATCCTGAAGATCAACTCGCCGGCCGGCCCGGCGCCGCTGCTGGAGAGCCTGGACCGAATAGAGACCACGGGGGACGACACCGTCGTCTTCCACCTCAGCAAGCCCACCGCGACCTTCCCGCTGGTGCTCGCGACCCCCGCCGGCTCCCTGGTGGACCCGGCCTCCTACCCCGCGGACAAGCTGCGCGAGGGCGACTCCGGGGGCGCGATCGTCGGCTCCGGCCAGTACAAGGTCAAGAACTACGAGGCCGGCAAGATCGCCGAGCTGGAGCGCAACGGCAAGTACCGGGGCGCGGCCAAGACGAAGAACGACGCCGTCACCATCCGCTACTTCGACGACTCCGGCAGCCTGGTGAAGGCGCTGGAGGACGAGGAGCTGGACCTCGCCTACCGGGGCCTGACCCCCGACCAGATCACCGACCTCGCCGGCCGCTCCGGCAGCAAGTCCTCGATCAAGGTGAACGAGATCGTCGGCACCGAGATCCGCTACCTGGTCTTCAACCCCGAGGACGACGCCGTCAAGAACCCGGCCGTCCGCGAGGCCGTCGCCCAGCTGATCGACCGCAAGGCCCTGGTGCGCAACGTCTACAAGCGCACCGCCGAACCGCTGTACTCGATGGTCCCCGGTGGCATCACCGGCCACACCAACGCCTTCTACGACCGCTACGGCGAGCCGAACCAGCGCAAGGCCAAGTCGGTCCTCCAGGCGGCCGGCATCAACGAACCGGTCGAGTTCACCCTCTGGTACACCACGGACCGCTACGGCGCCACGACCAAGTCGGAGTTCGAGGAGATCCAGCGCCAGCTCAACGGCTCGGGCCTGTTCAAGGTGGAGATAGAGGGCCGGCCCTGGAACGAGTTCCAGAAGGCGTACCAGGAGGGCACCTACCCGGCGTTCGGCCGCGGCTGGTTCGCCGACTTCCCGGACGCCGACAACTACATCGGCCCGTTCGTCGGCGAGAACAACGCGCTCGGCATCCCCTACGTCGACAGCAAGCTGACCGGCAGCATCCTGC
This sequence comes from Streptomyces durbertensis, assembly GCF_014156695.1. Taxonomy (GTDB): domain Bacteria; phylum Actinomycetota; class Actinomycetes; order Streptomycetales; family Streptomycetaceae; genus Streptomyces; species Streptomyces durbertensis. The sequence goes on from NZ_WMLF01000066.1 coordinate 5,975, forward strand.
CGGAGTCGCGCAAGGAGAGCGACCGCGCGACGGCCGGCAACACCCTCAAGGAGGCGCAGCGGCTGCTCGCCAGGGACGCCCGGCTGATACCGCTGTGGCAGGGCAACGTCCACATCGCCGCCTACGAGCACGTGGCCGGCGTGGAGTGGGCCATCGACGCCTCGACGATCATGCGCGTCGGCGAGCTGCACCGGAAGTCCAGCTGGTAGTCCCGTTGTCGGTGCCGACCGGTACGTTCTGACGTGTCATTATCAGACGTACCGGAGGTACCACGACGTGATCGACATGCTGCCCGGCTCCTGGCAGGACGTCCTCGGCGACGAGCTGACCAAGCCGTACTTCAAGGAACTCACCGAGTTCGTGGAGGCGGAGCGCGCGGCCGGCCCGGTCTTCCCGCCGCGTGAGGAGGTCTTCGCGGCCCTGGAGGCCACGCCGTTCGACCGCGTCAAGGTGCTGGTGCTCGGCCAGGACCCGTACCACGGCGAGGGGCAGGGCCACGGGCTGTGCTTCTCGGTGCGGCCGGGCGTGCGCACCCCGCCCTCGCTGCGGAACATCTTCAAGGAGATGCACGAGGAGCTGGGCCACCCGATCCCCGACAACGGCTATCTGATGCCCTGGGCCGAGCAGGGCGTGCTGCTGCTCAACGCGGTGCTCACCGTGCGCTCCGGCGAGGCCAACTCGCACAAGAACCGCGGCTGGGAGACGTTCACCGACGCCGTCATCCGGGCGGTCGCCGGGCGCGAGGACCCGGCGGTCTTTGTGCTGTGGGGCAACTACGCGAAGAAGAAGCTGCGCCTCATCGACACCGAGCGGCACGCCGTGGTGCAGGGCGCCCATCCCTCGCCGCTGTCCGCCAAGCGCTTCCTCGGCTCCCGGCCCTTCACCCAGATCAACGAGGCCGTCGCCGCACAGGGACACGAGCCGATCGACTGGCGCATCCCCGACCTGGGGCGCTGACCCGCCCGTCGCCGCGTCGCCGCGGGGCGGTGGCTGGAATCCGGGGCCCGTGTGGGGGAGCCGGCAGCGGAGTGCGGGGCGCCTGCCCGCCCGCGAGGCGGGGCGCGGCTAGCGTCGACGGCGGCGGCCACCCGGGCCGCCGCTCCCGACGCCGCCGGCGGGCCGCGGACAGGGCCGCGCCGCCGGCCGGGCCTTGAGGGGGCGCGAGCAGACGAAAGGTCAGTTGATGGCCGAGCCTCCCCGACCGGTCAAGGACGGTCTCGCCACCCGCATCGGGCAGGCGGTCATCCTGCACCGCGCCGGGGACCGGGAGGAGGCGCGGGCCCGCCTCGGCGCGATGTGGGCGGAGTTGCAGGGCGATCCCGCCGCGGCCGCCGCGCTCGCCCGCTGCACGGTCGCGCACTACCTCGCCGGCACCCAGGAGGACCCGTACGCCCGACTCCAGTGGCACCTGCGGGCGCTGTCGGCCGCCCGGGCGCTCCGGGAGGCCGCCGACGGCCGGACGGACGAGTCGTCCGCCGCGATGCGGGCCCTGTACCCGCTGCTCTGCCTCGGGCTCGCCGACGGCTACGCGGAGCTGGGGGAGCGTGCGGCCGCCCGACGTGAACTGGCCCGCGCGCGGGCGGCGTTGGCGACGCTGCCGGACGAGGGCCGGCGCGCCGACCTGCAGGCGGCCGCCGACCGGCTCGCCCACCGCCTCGGCCCCACCACGCCGCCGCGCTGAGCGTTCCCGCGCTGACGGCCTCCATGACCGCCCGCCGGCTCAGCCGCCGTCGTTCGCCGCGCGGCGGGTCCCGGCGGGCAGCATGGCGCCGAGCAGCTCCGTGAGGCCGGCGCGCAGCTGCTCGGGCGTGGGGCGGCGCCCGCTGTGGGAGCCGGCGGTCGAGCTGAACAGCACGCCGTCGCACCACGCGGTGAGCGAGTGCGCGTGCCGGTCCGGGTCAGGGGAGCCCGCCGCGGCCAGCAACGCGCTCAGCGGTCGCCGGAAGCCCACCTCGCCGGCTTTGTCGTAGCAGGCCCGCAGGGCCGGCCGGCGGGTCGCTTCCAGAACCAGCTCGTAGCGGGCGACCAGCAGCTCCCGGTGGTGGCTCAGGTAGTCGCCGAGGGCCTTCGCCACGGCGTCGGCGAGTCCGGCGACACCGACACCGGGGCCCGGCATGCCTTCGGGTGCCAGGACCTCCGTCAGCCGTTTCGGACCGCATCTCGCGCTGCGCGCGCTGGACGGCGTCGCCGACTGGTCCCCGCCCGGGACGGCATATCCTTCCCCCACGGCCGCGGGTCCGCCGGGGCACACCGGCGCCAGAGGCGCGGCCACGGACGACGGGTGAGGAGCGACAGGGTGAAGATCGGCGTGATCGGCCTCGGCGACATCGCGAGGAAGGCCTACCTGCCCGTCCTCACCACGCTCCCCGGAGCCGAACCGCACCTGCACACCCGCAGCGAGCGCACCCTGAAGGAGGTCGGCGACACCTACCGGGTACCGGCCGCCCACCGCCACGCCACCCTGGACGCGCTGCTCGCCCAGGGGCTGGACGCGGCGTTTGTGCACGCGCCCACCGAGGTGCACCCGCAGTTGGTGGGCCGGCTGCTCGAAGCCGGCGTGCCGACCTACGTGGACAAGCCGCTCGCGTACACGCTCACCGACTCCGCCCGGCTCGTCCACCTCGCCGAGGAGCGGGCGGTCCCGCTGGCCGTCGGCTTCAACCGCCGCTTCGCCCCGGGCTACGCGCAGTGCCTGGAGCACCCGCGCGAGTTGATCCTGATGCAGAAGCACCGCATCGGACTGCCCGAGCGGCCCCGCACGATGGTCTACGACGACTTCATCCACGTCGTCGACACCCTGCTCCACCTCGCCCCCGGCCCGGTGGACACGGTCGACGTGCGCCACCGGATGGTGGACGGACTGCTGCACCACGTCGTGCTGCAGCTCTCCGGCGACGGTTTCACCGCCGTCGGCATGATGAACCGGCTCTCGGGCTCCAACGAGGAGGTCCTGGAGGTCTCCGGGCAGGACAGCAAGCGGGAGGTCCGCAACCTGGCCGAGGTCGTCGACCACAAGGGCCAGCCCAGCGTCCGCCGCAGGGGCGACTGGGTTCCGGTGGCCCGTCAGCGGGGGATCGAGCAGGCGGTGACGGCCTTCCTCGACCAGGCCCGCGCCGGGCACGGCGGAGACCTCACCAACTCCCTGCCCACCCACGAACTCTGCGAACAGATCGTCACCGCGGTCGAGAGCGCGTGACACCCCGCCCGCTCCCGGACGGCCGCCGCCCGGCCGGGCGGCGGCGCGGCAGCGACCCCAGCACAAACCCGGCGACGACCGACGCCGCCACGCCCGGCACCCAGTCGCCGTACCGGACATAGGGGGTCCGCCCCTCCGCCAGCGGCACCCGGTAGACCTCCGCCGTCGAACGGTCGACCCCCAGCGAGGGCCCGAGCATGCGACCGGTGGGACCGTAGACGGCGCTGACGCCGGTCAACGTCGCGTGGACGACGGGACGTCCCGTCTCCGCCGCGCGCAACGCCCCGAGCGAGGCGTGCTGCTCCGGAGCCCAGCTCTCCTGGAAGCTGCTGGTCGCCGACTGGGCGACCAGCAGCCGCGCGCCGTGCCGGGCCAGCTGCCGGCTCATGTCGGGGAAGGCCGTCTCGAAGCAGACGAGCGGGCCGATCCCCAGACCCCGCTCGTCGACGAGGACCTGGGCGTCGCCGCGCCGCCGGTCCTCCTCGGCCGCGCGCCCCACGGACGTGGCCCAACCCAGCAGCGGCCGCAGCGGTACGTACTCGCCGAACGGCACCAGCCGCATCTTGTCGTACCGCTCCCCGGTCAGGCCGCGCCCGTCGACCAGCACGGAACTCTTGAAGATGCCCGGCCCGCCGGCCCGCCTCGCGTCCACGTTGACCAGCAGCGGCGCCTCCACGCGCGACGCGAGCGTCCGCAGCCGCTCCACCAGGTCCGGTCGGGCGTCGAGGTCGAAGCCCACACTGCTCTCGCCCCACACGACCAGATCCACCTCGCGCCCCGTGAGCCCGGCGGTGAGCGCGGCGGCCCGCTCGAACCGGGCGTCCGGGCCGGGCGTCAACCCCGGCTGCACCACGGCGATGCGGACCTCGGCCCCCTGCCGGGGCGGCTGCGCCCACCAGGTGGCGCCGGCCGTGAGCACCGCGACCGCCAGCAGCGCACCGCCCGCCGCCCGCCGCGCCGGCGGGGCGGTGAGCAGCAGGACCAGCGCGGTGTTGACGGCCACCACCAGCAGGCTCACCAACCACACGCCGCCCACCGAAGCCAGCCGCAGCGCCGGGCCGAACTGCCACTGCGAGGCGCCGAGCAGCGCCCACGGCCCGCCCAGGTACTCCCAGGAGCGCACCACCTCGATCAGGAGCCACCCGGACGGCAGCAGCACAACGGCGCCGACAGCCGTGGCACCGCGGGGTGCCCCGGCGAGCAGTCGGTGAGCCAGCCACCCCCAGGGCGCCCAGAGCAGACCGGTCAGGGCCGCCAGCGGGAGGAGGAAGACGTGCAGGCTGGGCATCAGCCAGTGGTGGGTGGCCAGGACAAAGCCGGTCCCGCCCAGCCAGCCGAGCAGCAGCGCGCCCCGCCCGCCGGGCGCCGACCGCAGGAGCAGCAGCCACGGTGCGAGCGCCGCCCACGCCAGCCACCACAGGCCGGGGGAGGGAAAGGCGGGGGCCGGCAGCGCTCCGGCGAGGAACGCGGCCCCCGCCAGCGGCGCCCGTTGTCGCGACAACCGCCTCATCAGCGCCTCCTCGCCACCGGTGTCACCAGTGTGCAAGGCGGCGCCGCCGCTGTCCCGGCCTTCGCGGAACCGGTGCCTCCGCCGGTACGAGCGGCCTGAGGGGAGCTAGCTGCCGTCCACTTCCGGTGCGCCGGCCATCGGGTCGAGCACGCCGACGCCCACGAGCAGCAGGATCACCACGCCCACCGCGATCCGGTACCAGACGAAGGGCATGAAGCTGCGGGTGGAGATCCAGTGCATGAACCAGGCGATCACCGCGTAGCCCACCAGACCGCCGACCACCGTGGCCAGGATCGTCGGGCCCCACGCCACCTGGCCGGTCTCGCCGCCGATCTCCTTCAGCTCGTACGCGCCCGAGCCCAGTACGGCGGGGATCGCCAGCAGGAACGAGTAGCGGGCGGCCGAGGCCCGGTCGTAGCCGAGGAACAGGCCGCCGGTCATCGTCACACCCGACCGCGACATGCCCGGCACCAGGGCGAGCGCCTGCCACAGACCGAAGAGCACGCCGTCGCGGACGTTCAGCTGCTCCAGGTTCTTGCGCGGCTTGCCGGCCCGGTGCCGTCCACCGCTCTCCGCCTGGGCGGCCAGCCGGTCGGCGACGCCCAGCGCGATGCCCAGCGCGATGAAGCTGAAGGCGATGAGCCGCAGGTCGCGGAAGGGCCCCTCGATATGGTCCTTGAACGTCACTCCCAGCACGGCGATGGGGATCGAGCCCACGATCACCAGCCAGCCCATGCGCGCGTCCAGCTCCCGACGGGCCTCCTTGCTCACCAGCGACCGCGCCCAGGAGGTGACGATGCGCGCGATGTCCTTGCGGAAGTAGATGAGGATCGCCAGCTCGGTGCCGATCTGCGAGACGGCGGTGAAGGCCGCGCCGGGGTCCGGCCAGCCCGCGCCGACCGCGATCAGCCGGATGTGGGCGCTGGAGGAGATCGGTAGGAACTCGGTGAGTCCCTGGACGACTCCGAGGATGAGGGACTGGAACCAGGACATGTCGGAGTGTGCTCGCCCTTGCGGTCGTTGGGAATGACGGGTGCTGAGGTTCGGTCAGATCGTATGGGCAGGCGCCCCGGCGCCGTCGGGCGACCCCGCGGCCGGTGCGGTCCCCCGCTCGAACGCGAGGTGGCGCCTGGCCGCGGCGGCGCCCAGCACGCCGGCCGCGGCCGCCAGCCCGAGCACGGCGAGGAACACCGGGGACACCGGCTCGCCCGCCCGGCTGCCGGCCAGCGCGTACACCAGGGTGTAGGGCAGGCCGCCGAGCGCGGTGGCCCCCAGGAACACCGGCCAGCGGACCCGGGAGAAGGAGGCGGCGTAGTTGGACGCGGCGAACGGCACACCGGGCAGCAGCCGGAGCAGCAGCACCGACCGGAAGCCGTGGTCGCTCAGTTGCCGGTCGACGGCGGCCAGCCGCCGCCCCCGCAGCAGCGGGCGCACGGCGTCGCGGCCGAGTGCGCGGCCGACGGCCAGGCACAGTCCCGCCCCGAGCACGGTGCCGGCCACCGCGGCGGCGACGCCCAGCGCGGAGCCGAACAGGGCGCCGGCGGCCAGCCCGAGCAGCGGCCGGGGAACAAACAGCGCGGCGGCCACCGCGTAGAGCAACGCGAACAGCGGCGCGGCGAGCCCGGTCGGCACGCTGTCCCCCCAGGTACCGCCGGTCAGCCACGCGTGCGGCTCGTACCAGGTGACGGCCGCCCACGCCGCCGCGAGCAGCGCGACCAGCAGACACAGCCGCCGCCACGCCCGTGGACCGGCGGCCGGCGGGCGTACGGGGTCGGAGGAAGGTGCGGGCACCGGGGGAGGGTAACCGATCGAGGTGACACGACGGCGTCCGGCGGGGCAGCGCGGCCTGCCCGGGGCGGTGCGCGCCACTTCCGGCCGCCGGGCGACAATCGTGGGGTGAACGAGCCGCTTCCCGTCGTCCGGACCGTCGGCCACGGCATCGCCAGACTGCTGCCCGACGTCGACCGGCGCCGGGCCTGGCTGCTGACCGTCGACGGCGCCCCGCAGTCCTACGTCGACCTCGACGACCCGGCGCACCTGGAGTTCGAGTACGCGCGGCGGCTGGCGCACGTGCTGGACTGCGCGCCGCCGGGGCCGCTGGAGGTGCTTCACCTGGGCGGCGGGGCGATGGCGCTGCCGCGCTACGCCGCGCGGACACGGCCCGGCTGCCGGCAGCAGGTCGTGGAGGCGGACGCCGCGCTGGTCGAGCTGGTCGCGGAGGTGCTGCCCCTGCCGGAAGGGGAACCGGTCACGGTGCGGACGGAGGACGCCCTGGCGGCGCTGGACTCCCTGCCCGCCGCCAGGGCGGACGTGCTGCTCGCCGACGTGTTCGCCGGGGCCCGGGTGCCCGGACATCTGACGACCGGCCGCTACGCCCGCGCCGCCGCCCGGGTGCTGCGCCCGGGCGGGACGTACGCGGCGAACCTCGCGGACGGCGCGCCCTTCGACTTCGTGCGCGGGCAGCTGGCCACCTTCCGCGAGGTGTTCGACCGGCTGTGCCTGCTCGCCGAGCCCGCCGTGCTCAAGGGCCGGCGGTTCGGGAACGTGGTGCTGGTCGGCTCGGCCGGCGAACTGCCGGTGGACGAGCTGGCCCGGCGGGCGGCGGCCGACGTCTTCCCGGCCCGGGTGCTGCACGGCGCGGCACTCACCGCGTTCATCGGCGACGCCCGGCCGGTCGTGGACGGCGAGGGCGTCTCACCCCGGCCGCCGGAGGGCGCGTTCCGGCTGCGCTGAACCCGCCGGCGGCGGGCCCTCCCCGACGAAGCTACTGGCTGGTAATGTTCGGGCATGTCAGAGAACCAGCCCTCGATCGGCGACATGCTGACGGCCTCCGTCCCGATGGTCGCCACCCTCAACCTCGAGTACGTCGAGACCGGCGCCGAGCGCGCCGTGCTCCGGCTGCCCGACCAGCCCGCCTACCACAACCACGTCGGCGGGCCGCACGCCGGCGCGATGTTCACCCTCGCCGAGTCCGCGAGCGGCGCGATCGTGCTCGCGGCGTTCGCCGGCGAGCTGGGCCGCGCGGTGCCGCTGGCCGTGCGCGCCGAGATCGCCTACAAGAAGCTGGCCATGGGCCCGGTCACCGCCACGGCCGAACTCGGCCGCCCGGCCGCCGAGGTGATCAAGGAGCTGGACGCGGGCGAGCGCCCGGAGTTCCCGGTCAACATCACGATCAACCGCGAGGACGGCGCCGTCACCGGCGAGATGACCATCGTGTGGACGCTGCGCCCCAACGGCTGAGACCTCCCGGCGGCAGGGCCGCCAGGTCGACGCCACGGCCCTTGGCGGACCGCGCCCCCGGCGGTCCGCCGAGGGCGGCGGCCCCGCGCTCAGGCGCCTTCCGCCCCGGTCTCCTCGACGGCGGCCCGGTGGGTGGCGGCGAGGTCCACGTACACCTCGCCGTTGAGCACCAGCCCCGCGCGCTCCTCCTCGGTGAGCTGCCGCCGCACCTTCGCCGGCACCCCGGCGACCAGCGAGCCGGGCGGCACCTGCATGCCCTGCGGCACCAGCGCCTGCGCGGCCACCAGCGAACCGGCCCCGATCCGGGCGCCGTTGAGGACCGTCGCGCCCATGCCGACCAGCGCGTCGTCCTCCACCGTGCAGCCGTGCAGCACCGCGTTGTGCCCGACCGAGACACCGCTGCCGACCCGCACCGGGAAGCCGGGGTCGGTGTGCACGGTGCAGTTGTCCTGGATGTTGCTGCCCGGGCCGATCTCGATCGGTTCGCAGTCGGCGCGCAGCACGGCCCCGTACCAGACGCTGGCGTCCTGGCGCAGCGTCACCTTGCCGACCACCGACGCCGTGGGCGCCACAAACGCCGTGTCGTCGATCTCCGGTCGGCCGCCGGCGACCGCCATCAGCCACGGTCCCTGTGTCATGTCCGTTCAACCTTCCGTGTGGCGTCCCGACTCTTCGCGCTCGCACGGTACGCCACCGGCGCGCGGGGCCCCACGGCGACCGTGGGGGAAAGATCACAGCCCGTGCGGGGACCGGTGCGCCACCCGGCGCACTACGGTGAACGGGTGGTCAGGCACAACCCGTTCCCCGCTCTCCTCTCCCGCGCCGTGCACCGGATGTGGCGCGTGGTGCAGGACGCCGGCGCCGTCACCGCGCGCCGCCCGGGCCCGCACGCCTTCCGGCGGATCGGAGCGGGCACCAGGCTCGCGTTCCCGCAGGGCACGATCTTCGGTGCCCCCTGGATCGAACTGGGGGACCACTGCGTGATCGGCGCCGAGGTCACCCTGACCGCCGGCATGATGCCCGACCTGGAACTCGGCCCGGACCCGGTGCTGACACTCGGCAACGGCGTGGTGCTCGGCCGGGGCAGCCATGTGGTGGCCGACGCCCGGGTGCGCATCGGCGACGACGTCTTCTTCGGCCCCTACTGCTACGTCACCTCCACGAACCACTCCTACGACGACCCGGCCGTCCCGGTCGGCAAGCAGTGGCCGCGCAGCGCGCCGGTGGAGATCGGCTCCGGCTGCTGGCTCGGCCACGGAGCCGTGGTGCTGCCGGGTGCCAGGCTCGGCCGCAACGTGGTGGTGGCGGCCGGCTCGGTCGTGCGCGGCGAGGTACCGGACCACGCCGTGGTGGCGGGCTCGCCGGCGCGTGTCGTGCGCCGCTGGGAGCCGGAGGCCGGCTGGCAGCCGCCGTTGCGGACGCCGCCGCCGGTGCCGGTGCCCGACGGGGTGACGCCCGAGCAGTTGGTGGCGCTCGGTGAGCTGACGGGGGGCGTGGAGGCTCCCCGCCCGGGCACACTGGGGTCAGGAGCCGAGTAGCCGGGGAGGTGACGGCGTGGACCCACGGGTGTGGCGCGTCGTGCTGGTGGTGATCGTCGTGCTCCAGGGCCTGGCACTGCTGGTGCTGGCGATCCAGCGGCTGTGAGGGATCCGGGCGGCGTCCGTTGGCCCGCTGTGTGCGCACGGGCCGCCGGGCGGGGGCCTCAGGCCGTCGCCAGCAGGACGGTGCCCGCCAGCGCGAGACCCGCGCCGAGCGCCTGGACGCGCTGCATGCGCTCGCGGAGGAAGCCGCGCGCGGCCAGCGACGTCACCACCGGGTAGAGGGAGGCCAGGACGGCCGCGACCGTGACCGGGCCGTTGCGGGCGGCGAGCGCGTAGGTCCCGTTGGCGGCGACGTCCGCCAGTCCGACCAGCGCCAGCGCGGGCAGCGCGCTCCGCAGCGCGGGCCGGCCGCCGGCCGGGAGCAGCGGGGCGCCCCGCAGCCCGCGTACCGCCAGCGCCGCGCCGCCGACCAGCACGTTCAGCAGCCGCTGCACGAACAGGGCGAGGAAGAGTCCGACAACGCTGGCCGAGGCGTGCTCGATCAGCGCCATCACCGTGCCGAAGCCGAACGCCGAGACGAGGGTGAGCAGTACGGTCTTCCGGGCGACCGGACTGCCGCCGGTACGCGGACCGCAGGCCAGCGCGACGCCGGTGACGGCCACCAGCACCCCGAGCCCCTGGGCCCAGCCGGGACGTTCGCCCAGCGACAGCCCGACGCCGATCGGGACGATGACCGCGCCCACCGCGCCGAGCGGGGAGACGACGCCCATCGGCCCGAGCGCCAACGCCTGGTAGAAGGCGAACATGGCCAGCGGGCCGACCACACCGGCGGCCACCGCGAACCACAGTCGCGGGCCCGCCTCGGCCAGTCCGCCGGTCGCCACCACCACCGCGCCGAGCACGGCGGCCGCCAGCACCTGGGAGACGACCACCACGGTGAGCGCGGGTATGCGGCGGGTGAGCAGGCCGCCACCGAAGTCCGCGAGGCCCCACATCAGGCTCGTGGCGAGTGCCAGAACGGCGGTCATGGGAGAAGGACCTCGCAGTACAGTGTGATGGACTTCGAACAGGACCACACCGTAGTGCATGGCAGTGAACCCTGTCATGCAGAATACTGGACCATCTGTGCCCGGGGGTTGTGACCGCAGTGACCGATCTCGAACAGCTCACGCAGGCGATGGCCCGCAACCTCAAGCGGCTCCGCACCGAACGGGGCTTCACCCTCGACGCGCTGGCAGCCCGCGCCGGGGTGAGCCGGGGCATGCTGATCCAGATCGAACAGGCCCGCACCAATCCGAGCGTCGGCACGGTGGTGAAGGTCGCCGACGCGCTCGGTGCCAGCATCACCACCCTGCTCGACTACGACCAGGGACCGCAGGTGCGCCTCGTGCCGCCGGACCAGGCCGTCCGGCTCTGGAGCACGGACGCCGGCAGCCACAGCACCCTGCTCGTCGGCGCGGAGTCGCCCGGCCCGCTGGAGCTGTGGGAGTGGCGGCTGATGCCCGGTGACCACAGCGACTCCGACCCCCACCCCGCCGGCACCACGGAACTCGTCCACGTCCGCCGGGGCACCCTCGTGCTCACCGTGGACGGCGCCGAGCAACAGGTGCCCGCCGGCACGTCGGCGGCCTTCGCGTCACACGTCCCGCACGGCTACCGCAACAACGGGCCCGACCCCGTCGACATGATCATGGCCGTCTCGGTGCCCGCCCCCTGACGTCGGGCCCCGGGGCACGCCGATCTCGGCGCCGACTCAGCCGAGGCGGGGTATCTCGATGGCCGGGCAGCGGTCCATCACCATGTCCAGCCCGGCGGCCCTCGTCCGCGCGTACGCCTCCCGGTCGACCACGCCCAGCTGGAACCAGACCGCCTTGGCACCCACCGCCACCGCCTGGTCCGCCACCGCACCGGCCAGTGAGGAGTTCACGAACACGTCCACCACGTCCACCGGGAAGGGGATGTCCGCGAGCCGCGGGTAACCCGCCTCGCCGGCCACCGTCTCCGCCTTCGGGTGCACGGGCACCACCCGCTTCCCGAAGCGGCGCAGTACCTGCGCCACGCCGTACGCCGCCCGGCCGGTGTTGTTCGACAGACCGACCACCGCCCAGGTGTCGCCCGCCTCGGTGAGCACCCGGCGGATCGTCTCCCACTCCCGCTCGGGCCCGTCGACCCCGGCGGCCCGATCGTCCTGCCGGCTCCACTGCTGTCCGCTCATGGCCGTCTCAACACACCGTCGTCCGCCCGCATTCCCGTGCGCCCCGCCGTCCCCGCCCACCCGCGGGTGTCCTCCCGC
>NZ_WMLF01000660.1 GCF_014156695.1 Streptomyces durbertensis
CACTCGGGACCTCCGGCGGGTCCGCCGTTCCCGCCGCACCCGCCGGAGGTCCCGAGTGAGCAGCACCCTGCCGGAGCCGAGCACCACCCGCCGCCCGGCGCCGCCGGACGCCCCGACCGGGCTGGCCGCCCTGACCGCCGGCCAGCTCCTCACCGGCTACGCCTCCGGCGCCTTCTCCCCCGTCGAGGCCACCCGCGCCGTCCTGGAACGCGCCGAGCTGGCGCAGCGGACCGTGAACGCGTTCGTCCGCATCGACGCCGAACAGGCCCTGGAACAGGCCGAGTCCGCCACAGAGCGGTGGCGGCGCGGCGAGCCGGCCGGGCTGCTCGACGGCGTACCCGTCACCGTCAAGGACATCCTGCTGCAACGCGGCGGGCCGACGCTGCGCGGCTCGTGGGCGATCTCCGAGCACGGTCCCTGGAAGGAGGACGCCCCGGCCGTCGCGCGCCTGCGCGAACACGGCGCGGTGCTGCTCGGCAAGACCACCACCCCCGAGTTCGGCTGGAAGGGCGTCACCGACAGCCCCCGCCACGGCGCCACCGGCAACCCCCACGACCCGGCCCGCACCGCCGGCGGCTCCAGCGGCGGCAGCGCGGCGGCCGTCGCGCTCGGCGCGGGACCGCTGTCGCTCGGCACCGACGGCGGCGGCTCGGTCCGCATCCCGGCCGCGTTCTGCGGGATCTTCGCCCTCAAACCGACGTACGGGCGGGTGCCGATCTACCCGGCCAGCGCCTTCGGCACCCTCGCGCACGTCGGCCCGATGACGGCGGACGCCGCCGACGCGGCCCTGCTGATGGACGTCGTCTGCGGCCCCGACGCCCGCGACTGGTCCCAGCTCGGCCCGGCCCCCGGCAGCTACCGCGAGGGCCTGTCGGGCGGGGTGGCGGGGCTGCGCGTCGCGTACTCCCCCGACTTCGGCGGCCGGGTCCGCGTCGACCCGGCGGTCGCGGCGGCGGTCCGGCGGTCGGTCGACCTGCTGGCGGAGCTCGGCGCGCACGTCGAGGAGGCGGACCCCGACTTCCCCGACCCCGTCGAGCCGTTCCACGTCCTGTGGTTCAGCGGCGCCGCGCGCGTCACCGAGAGCTTCACCGAGCAGCAGCGGGCCCGGATGGACCCGGGACTCGCCGAGATCTGCCGGGAGGGCGCGGGCTACTCGGCGCTCGACTACCTGGCGGCAGTCGACGTCCGCATGGCGCTGGGCCGGCACATGGGCGCCTTCCACGAGCGCTACGACCTGCTGGTGACGCCGACCCTGCCGGGCACGGCCTTCGGCATCGGCCGGGAGGTCCCGGAGGGCTCCGGCCTCACCCGCTGGACGGGCTGGACGCCCTTCACCTACCCCTTCAACATGACGCAGCAGCCGGCCGCCTCGGTGCCGTGCGGCGCGGACGCCGCCGGGCTCCCCGTCGGCGTCCAACTCGTCGCCGCCCGCCACGAGGACGCCCTGGTGCTGCGCGCCGCCCACGCGCTGCTCGCCGCGACGGCCCGCTGAAGCGGACCGCCCCGACCACTCGGCCGCACCGGCGCCTCACTCGCGGCCCCTCACCGAGCGGCCCACCAGGCTGCTCGGCGTGGGGCCTGGTGGGCCGGTCCCACCAGACCGGTCGGCCGCGTCCGGACGGGCATGCCACGCCCAGGCCGCCTGCCCCGGTGCGGCCCCGGACAGGTCAGGCCCGACAGGCCCGGCCGCCCCTCCCGGACAGGCCCACCAGGACCAGCCACGCCGAGCGGGCAGGGCCCGAACGGGCCAGTGGGTTCGGCCGGACCAGGCCGGGCCAGGGCGGCCGCACCCGGCACATGGCTGGCGGGGACCCACCGGCGCGGTGGGCGGGGCGGCCCTGCCACGTGGCGGCCGGGTCGTGTCGGCGGGTCGGCGCCGCTCACGGCGGCGCGCCCTCAGAGGCGGCGGAAGTTGAGGGTCTCGCCGACGGCGCCGGTGCGCCAGAGGTCCTGGCAGGCGGCGGCCATCTCGTCCAGGCCGGAGACGACGGCGCCCCACACGATCCCCGGCCTG
>NZ_WMLF01000661.1 GCF_014156695.1 Streptomyces durbertensis
ACCCAACCCACCCGGGACGACGGCCTCGACCCGGGGCCGATCCCCGGCATGGGCCCCGCCGACCGGCGCGCCGTGCGCGGCCCGGCCCCCGGAGTTGGCGCCGACCTCTCCGGCGGACCCGCCTCCGCCACCCTCGCCCTGCTCGCCGCCGGACTCCCCGGTGCCCCCGGCACCCTCCACGGCACACCCGGCACGCTCGCCGGCGAACGCCTTCTCGCCGTGACCTTCAACGACCTCACCCTCGGCGCCGACGTCGAGCGCACCGCCGAACTCGAACGCGCCCGAGGCATCGCCGACAACCCACGCCTGCACCACGTCGTCGTCGCCGCGGCCGAGGAAGGCCTGCCGTACGCGGATCTGGACTCGACCCCGCTCACCGACGAGCCGGGGCCCTCCCTCGTCGCCGCCTCCCGGCACCGGCTGAGACTCTCCGCGGGCAGTGCCGACCAACTCACCGGCTACGGCGCCCGCCAGGTACTCGACGCCCACCCGGCCCGCCTCGCCGACCTGCTGATGGACCGCAAGCGACGCCATCTGCTGCGTCCGGCCGCCGCACTGGCCATGGCGGACGGCGCCTCCGGCGTCTCGCTCGCCGTGCCCTTCACCGTCTACCGGGCCGCCCGGAGGCTCGCACGCACCGCGCAGCGTGACGGCGTGACGGCGGCCGCACGCAGACTGCGCGACGCCCGGCCCGTCGGCGGCCCCGAGGGCGACGCGGTCGGCGCCGCCCAAGGTCCGGGCGTGCTCGCCGCCTCCCTGGCCGCACTCAGCTGGTGCCGGCCCGGGCCCGCGGCGCGCTGGTTGACCGGAGAGGCGCTGGCTGAAGTATCGGTTCGTCTGGAGACGGCCGCGATCCGGACCGCCGGCGGCCTCGGCACCAGGCCGGGAGTGCTGCGTGCCCGCGCCGCACTCGCCCGCCAGGCCGCCGACTACCGCGTGCTGGAACAGGCCGCCGAGGTACGCCACCAGCGTCTGCACGCCCCCTTCCTCGACAACCAGGTCGTGCGCGCGGCCCGCGAACTACCCGAGACCCTGCGGGTCCGCCCCGGCGCACGGGCCGCCGTCCTCCGCGACGTGCTCGCCGGCTCCGGAGTGCACCACCTGCCGGAGGGCTGGGGCGGACCGTCGCCCACCGCCCAGGCCAAGGCAGCCCGTGCCGGCATCCGGTACGCACTCGGCCAACTGACCAGCCTCTTCGAGGCGCCACTCCTGGCCGACGCCGGCCTCATCGAGGCGCGGGTCGTCCGCCGGGCGCTGCGAGCGGCGGCGGACGGCGAACCACTGCCGCTGGACGGACTCGCCGAGATCGTCTCCACCGAGCTGTGGCTGCGCCGGCTGCTCGCCCGTCGCGGCACCTGCTGGACGGGCGCCGACGCGCCCCGGCAGCGCGCGGTCGCCGCCGGCGTCCCGCCCCGCACCGCCCTGTGACGGCCGGAACCTGACGGCGGGGCCTGAGGGCCGGAACCTGACAGCCGGGATCCGGCAGCCTGGACCCGACGCCCGGGACCTGACAGCCGGACAGAGCCTAGCGGCAGTGGATCACCGAGTCCGCCCACGTCGTGAGCGTGGTGAGGGCCAGCGGGCCCTGCGGGTTCACCGTGAGGCGGATCGTCTCCACGCCGTCGAGCGGCACCGACACCCGGACCGGCCCGTCCCCGGGCCGCGCCACATCCGACCGCCACAGCTGCCGCCCGTCACCCTGGACCGCGAACCGCACCGGCCCGCCGCCCACCGTGAGGTCGTCGACGCCGACCCACGCCTCGTAGGTCGTGCACGCGCGGTTGAGGTCGATCGTCACCGTGGACGGCGCGCCGACAGTGATGCCGTGGACGAAGGGACGCCCGTCGAGCGACGGTCCCGTGCGCTGCCAGACCCAGGAACTTCCGGCCAGCCGCACCACCGGTTCCTCACCGTTGCCCAGTAGGTCCCACTCGAGCTGGTTCACCCGGTAGGTCTCCGGAGCCGGGCTGGGCGGCGGCGGAGTGGGCGCGGGGGGCGTCGGTGTCGGCG
>NZ_WMLF01000662.1 GCF_014156695.1 Streptomyces durbertensis
GAGCTGTACAACCCGGGCCGGCAATGTCGTGTGCACGTCAGCTAGGGTCGGTCGCGATCACTGAACGCGAGCGGTGTTCCGGGGGGAACCGGCCATGGCCATGACGCTGTCCAGCGAGCTCGAATGGGTCCTCGGCATCCTGGGCTTCAACTGGCCCGAGGCCGACGAGGACAAGCTCATGGAGTCCGCGCAGGCCTGGCGCCAGTTCGCCATGGACCTCCACTCGCTCCAGGCCGACGGCAACAGGTCGGCCGGCAACGTGCTTTCGGAGAACTACGGCAAGTCCGTCGAAGGCTTCGACGAGGCCTGGCGCGAGTTCTCCGGCAGCGAGCGCGGCTACTTCGACGACGCCCGCACCGCCGCGCAGATCGTCGCCTTCGCGCTCGACGCCGCGGCGGCCGTCGTCATCGCCTGCAAGATCGCGGTCATCATCCAACTGGTGGCGCTCGCCATTCAGTTGATCGCCGCGGCCGCGGCCGCGCCGTTCACCTTCGGCGCCTCCTCCCTGGCCGGCGCCTCCGCGACCGCGATCGTCCGGGTGATCGTGCGGCAACTACTCAAGACGCTGGCCGAAGCGATCCTCCAGACCATCCTCGACGCGCTGAAACAGACCGCGCTCAAAGCGATCCAGGCCATCGCGCAGGACCTGCTGCGGCAGACCATCAACGTCCACTTCGGCGCCCAGGACGGCTACGACGTCAGCAACGCCGCGAACGCCGGCTACCAGGCGGGACGGCAGGAACTGCGGAACCAGCGCGACGGCGCACTGGAGAACCTCCGGGACAACGCGCTCAGCGGAGCCGCCGGCAGCGGCCGCCGACAGGTCGAACAGTCCGGCAACAACGCCCTCGGCCTCGGCAACAACTCCGGCGGCGGGACCGGCACCGGCACCGGCACCGGTGGTAACGGTACGGGCGGCGGCAACGGCACGGGCGCCGGTACCGGGGGTGACGGCGGGTCCGGTGCCGGCACGGGCGGTGGCACGGGCCCGGGCGGCGGCACGGGCACGGGACCCGGCAATGGGGCCGGTGCCGGTAGCGGCGGAGGCGGCGGCACCGGCGCTACCGGCTCCGGCAACGGCTCCGGCCCCTCGACGGGCGGCACCGGCGGCCAACCCTCAAGCGGCGGCAGCGGCAGCCCCGCCGGCACCTCCGGCACCCAGGGCAACGGCGGCACTCAGAACGGCAGCGGAACGCCCGCCGGCAGCGGAACCGGCGACGCCGCGAGCGGAAGTGGCACAACCGGAAACACCGCACCGAACAGCGGAGACGGCCGTCCCGCGTCCGACAGCGGCCCGGCCAGCGGCAGCCCGGAGCGCGGCGGCCAGGACGGCACCGGAGCCCGCTCCCCGCGCCCCGGCGACGCCGGCGACCAGAACGGCCCCCGCAGCCCGTTCGACCCTCCCCGCGAGCCGTCCGGCAGTACGCCGGGGCCCCGCCCCGACCAGACGCCCGACGCTTCACCGCGAACAGGCGACAGCGACCGACCCACCTCCGACCGACCGGCCACCGACTCGGGCGCGGGCCAGCCCGGACGTTCCGAATCCGCCGCCCCCCGCCCGGACAGCACCGACAACCGCACCACCAACGACACCAACGCCCGTACCGACGACGGCAGCTCACGTCGCCCGGACACCGACTCCGGGGCCGACCGCCCTCGCACCGACAACCAGCGCCCGGACGACAACGGCCCAACGCGGAACGGCGACGCCGCTCCACGCGGCGACCAACCCCCGACGCGCCCCGACAGCGACAACGGCAACCGTTCTGACCAGCCGTCGCCCCGTACCGACTCCGACGCCGCCCGCCGCGACTCCGACGACGCTCGTCCGGACGCCGGGCCGCGCCCGGACAGCGACCGACCGGCCCCCCGCCAGGAAGCCGACGGCTCCAGTCCACGACAGGACGGGCCTCCGCCCCGCCCCGACAACGACCGGCCCGCGCCCCGCAACGACAACGACGGACCCTCCGGGCGGCCGGACTCCGCGTCCCCGCGCCCCGACTCGACC
>NZ_WMLF01000663.1 GCF_014156695.1 Streptomyces durbertensis
GCCCGGCCTGCAACTCCGCGATGACGATGGGCATCGTCTCCGGCGTCTTCCTCGGCACGGTGGTGCTCGCGGTGGTGTGCCTGGTGACCGGCCCGATCGCGTGGGTGATGGGCGCCCGTGCCCGCCGCAAGGTCCAGCGGGGTGAGGCGCACGGCTCGTCGCAGGCGACGACGGGCCTTGTCCTCGGTGTGGTCACCACCGTGATCCCGTGGGCGCTGCTGATCCTGCTCGTGGTGCTCGGCGTCACCGGCAACCTCGACTGAACATCAGCAGCCACACCGAAGGACGGCCGGTCAACCGACCGGCCGTCCTTCGTTCCGCCACCGCGTGGGGGTCCCTCAGTCCTCGGCGACCAGCGGGGGAGTGTCCCGGGTGAGCACCTCGCCGCGGAAGAAGGCGGGGCTGCGGCGCTGCATCACCGCCATGACCACCAGCCCCAGGGCCAGCACCCCGACACCGATCACGAAGACGCTGCCCATGCCGGCGATCGAGGAGCCGCTGCCGTAGGCCGGGTCCCACATGTCGCGCATCGTCTGGAAGAACACGGCCGTCAGCATCAGACCGCCCAGCGCCGGCAGCACGCCCTTGAAGACCGCGTCCCGCACGCTGCGCCGCAGGTCGTTGCGGAAGTACCAGACGCAGGCGAAGGCGGTCAGCGCGTAGTAGAAGCAGATCATCAGGCCGAGCGCGTAGATGGTGTCGATCAGCACGTTCTCGCTGACGACGACCATGACCGCGTAGAACACGCCGGTGGCCACACCGGCGGCGACGGTGGCCCGGCCGGGCGTCCTGAACCGCGGGTGCACCTTCGCGAAGGAACGCGGGAACGCCTCGTAGGTGCTCATCGCCAGCATCGTCCGGGCGGCCGGCAGGAACGTCGTCTGGAGGCTGGCGGCGGCACTGGCCAGGACGGCCAGGAACAGCAGCGGCCCCAGCGGCCCCAGCACCGGGCCGGCGAGCACGGCGAACACGTTGTCCGCGGTGTCCGGGTTGCCCAGGCCAAGGCCCTCCTCGCCGACGCCCGCGTACATCAGGGCGGCCACGGCGGTGAGCGCGTAGGCGGAGACCAGTACGAGCATGGCGATGAGCGCGGCCCGGCCGGGCGTCTTGTGCTGGCCGGTGGTCTCCTCGTTCACGACGAGGGTGGTGTCCCAGCCCCAGTAGATGAAGATCGACAGGGACAGGCCCGCGGTGAACGCGGCGAAGGAGTTCACCGACAGCGGGTCGAACCAGTCGAGCGAGGGGGTCAGCGCGGTGGCGCCGCCGCCCGGCGCGTCGCCGGACTTGACCATGGCCATCACGATGAACAGCGCGAGCACGGCCATCTGGAGGGTCACCAGCGAGTACTGGAACCACTTGGTGGCCGTCATGCCCCGGTAGCTGATCGCCGTCGCTATCGCGATGAACAGCAGCACGGTGACGATGTGGACCACCGTGGAGGAGCCGAAGTCGACGATGGCCTGGCTGCCGGTCAGCTCCCCGATGAGCAGGTAGAAGAACTCGGCCGCGACGCCGGCGAGGTTCGACAGCACGATGACCGTGGCGGTCATCAGCCCCCAGCCGGTCAGCCAGCCGATGCGGGGGCCGAGCGCCTTCACCGTCCAGGTGAAGGAGGTGCCGCAGTCGGGGAGCGCCTTGTTCAGCTCCCGGTAGGCGAAGGCCACGAGCAGCATGGGGATGAAGCCCGCGATGAAGATCGCCGGCATCTGGAGTCCCACCTCGCTGACCGTGGGGCCGAGCGTGCTGGTGAGGCAGTACACGGGGGCGACGGTGGACAGGCCGATGACCGCGCTGCCGAGGAGACCGACGGAGTTCTTGTTGAGCCCCTTTGATCTGTAGTCCTCGCCGGCGGCCACGTCAGCGCCCCCGGGGGGCGTCGCCTGGTTCAGGAGCTGTGCCATGGGACGGACCGTATAGCGTGCGTTTTCCGCAAGGGAACAACGGCAACAGCATCCGACGCTCCTCCGGATCCAAGGTGTTCACTCAAGTTGATCATGTC
>NZ_WMLF01000664.1 GCF_014156695.1 Streptomyces durbertensis
CCCGCCTTCCTCGACCACCTGGACGATGTCGATCACCCGGGGCTTCGCCAGAGTGGCACCGTCCCGCATCAGCAGCTTCGGGGAGTTCACGTCGATCTCCACCGGCGGCTCGTCGTTCGCCGGGCCCCCGGGCCCGTCCTCCGCGAACGCGGCCGGCGCGCCTCCCAGCGTCAACACCGCCGCCGCACAGAGGACAGCCGCACCGCTCACTCCCTCACGCCAGTTCAGCACGTGGATCACCCCTCCGAAAGCTCAACGCGCGCGGGGGACATGGAGGGAACGTGGAACTCGATAGTCTTCACGTCCTTGGGCGGCGCGGGGAACTGCGCGAAGACGGGCCGGGTCTCCCCTGCTTTGACGCCGGTGATTCCCGTCGTGCAGAGGCACTGGCCGTCGGTGTCCCGAAGCACGAGATAGCGCTTCTTTCCCTCAGGGTCAACCATCGTGGCTCCGGCTATGGAAGACCGCGACTTGATCGCCGTCTCGCCGGAAACCCATTCAAGAGCGCGGAATGTCTTCTCACCCTTGTTGAAGAGAGTCCCATTGACCGTCACGAACCCGCCAGCGTCGCGCACTGCGGAGTGGACAGCGACCTCGATCCCGTTGGGCCCCTTGAGTTCGCCCAGCACTTTGTCGGTATCCACACCGTCAGGCGCCGCGGGGGATTCCGCGTCCTTGCCTACGCTCGGCTTCTTCGGATCGTCCGCGCCACCCCCGTCATCGCCCCCTCCACCGCACGCGGTGAGGGCGAGCAGTGAGCCGACAAGCAGCACGGCGACCCTGGCGCCTATCGCGCCGCCGGTGTTCTTCCTGGGCATGGCGTCCTTCCCCGAGTCGGATCCGGTCTCACCGGACCAGACGAACGGTGAAGAGTTCGCCCAGTCGCGGCAGTGAGTCAGGCTTATCCGGATCGATGGTCACAGTCTTTCCCTGACAGCTGAGTTTGATCTCGACGACGACATCGTCCTCCTCTTCGACTTCCTTCAGCACGCACCTGCTCTCGACTACTGCGCGCGCGCTGGCCTCCGAATAGATTCCCTCCGTTCCTGGCACCACCGTGTTCCCCACGGACTCACGCGATGTGACCGACACTGCAAAGCCGCTTCGCGGCGCGTCGAGTCGGTTACACGGATCCAAGATCGCGTTGTTCTTCGCAGCGAACCGAACTGCGGCGGCGCAACCGGAGGAAGTACGAAAGAGGCGGCCGTTCACAAGCTCCATGAGGTCGTCGCGGTCCAGATCCGGTTCGAGGAGG
Organism: Streptomyces durbertensis; assembly: GCF_014156695.1. Lineage (GTDB taxonomy): Bacteria > Actinomycetota > Actinomycetes > Streptomycetales > Streptomycetaceae > Streptomyces > Streptomyces durbertensis. The sequence goes on from NZ_WMLF01000664.1 coordinate 1,256, forward strand.
CGTTGCCCGATCTGGTCCCGGGCGTCGTTGGCCGCTGCCAGGGCCGCGGCATCCGCAGCACCCTGGGCGCCGTTCCGGTTGGCGGCCGCCTGGCCGACCGCGAAGTAGACGAGTGCGAGGAAGAGGAGCGCTCCGACTGCGGTGATGTAGGCCGGGATCGCCTGGCCGCGATCGCCACAGGTCAGTCGCCGCCGGTGACCTTCTCGATCTGGTCGCCGATCGCGTTGCCGATCTCGGTTCCGAAGTCCGTCGCCAGTAGGACCACGATGATCGCTGCGACGACGGCGAGGATGCCCAGGTACTCGATGGCCGTCTGGCCGGTGTCGGTGGTGAGTTGGTGGCGCCGCTTCAGGAGCTTCATGCTGGTCTACCTCTCCGGGCCGGGCCGTTGGCTGGGCCGCCGCTTTGCCGCCGTGGTCGGCCGTCAGCGAGGCGGCCGGGGCGGTGCTGTGGGGTGTGGGAAGGGCGTCGGGTCCGTGCGGGGACGGTGTGTCCGTCCGGAGTCGCCCGCCTTGGTGGTTCTTGACACTCCGCCCGGCGTTGAAACGGTCTGCGGGGAGCGGTGTGTGACGGGCTGGTCGCCTGGCGGGTGGCATGGCGTCTCCTCCCCCGGTCGGTCGCTTCCCGGCTGCTGTTCGTCGCTACCGCCAACGGCCGTGCGCGACGCACCTCTTCAGAGAGTGACTGTGCCACAACAGGTTGCGCACGCGAAACGGTATGCGGGAAAAGCT
>NZ_WMLF01000665.1 GCF_014156695.1 Streptomyces durbertensis
GACCCGATCCGAGCGGCCCGACCCGATCCGACCCACACGATCACCACGGCAGGGGAGCACAGCACACATGGCGGTGGACGTCGCCCAACTCGTCGAGCAGGCCCGGGAGGGCCGGCCCCGCGCCGTGGCGCGGCTGATCTCGCTGGTCGAGGGGGCGTCCCCGCAGCTGCGGGAGGTGATGGCGGCGCTCGCCCCGCACACCGGCAACGCGTACGTGGTCGGTCTGACGGGCTCGCCGGGCGTCGGCAAGTCCACCTCCACCTCCGCACTGGTCTCCGCCTACCGGGCGCAGGGCAAGCGGGTGGGGGTGCTGGCCGTCGACCCGTCCTCGCCTTTCTCCGGCGGGGCGCTGCTGGGCGACCGCATCCGGATGTCGGACCACGCCTCCGACCCGGGTGTCTACATCCGCTCGATGGCCACCCGCGGCCATCTGGGCGGGCTGGCCTGGTCGGCGCCGCAGGCCATCAGGGTGCTGGACGCCGCCGGCTGCGACGTGGTGCTCGTGGAGACGGTCGGGGTGGGCCAGTCGGAGGTGGAGATCGCCTCCCAGGCGGACACCTCGGTGGTGCTGCTCGCGCCCGGCATGGGCGACGGCATCCAGGCCGCCAAGGCGGGCATCCTGGAGATCGGCGACGTGTACGTGGTCAACAAGGCCGACCGCGACGGCGCCGACGCCACCGTCCGGGAGCTCAACCACATGCTCGGCCTCGGCGAGTCCCGCGGCCCGGGCGACTGGCGGCCCACCATCGTCAAGACGGTCGCCAGCCGGGGTGAGGGCGTCGGCGAGGTCGTCGAGGCGCTGGAGAAGCACCGGGCGTGGATGGAGGAGCGCGGCGTGCTGGACGAGCGGCGGCTGCGCCGGGCGGCCACCGAGGTGGAGACGATCGCCGTCACCGCGCTCCGGGAGCGGATCGCCGACCTGCACGGCGACCGCCGGCTCGGCGCCCTCGCCGAGCAGATCGTCGCCGGCACCCTCGACCCGTACGCCGCCGCCGACCAACTCGTCGCCGGCGTCACCGAGTCCTGACGGGCGAGCCCCTGCCCCCACCGGGCGTCAGGGCGCCGTCAGGGTGTCGTCGACGTACTCGTGGGTGTGGGCGAGGACGGTCGCGCGGTCGACCGCGGGGAGGCCGACGGCCAGTTGGATGCTGAAGCCGTCGAGCAGGGCGCGCAGCCGCGTCGCGGTGCGGTCGGCGTCCACCGGGCGGAACTCGCCGGTGGAGACGCCCTCCGCGACGAGCGCGGCCAGGTCCCGGTGCCAGGCGCCCTCGATCGCGGCCTGGCGCTCCCGCTCGGCCGGGCCGGCGCTGCGGGAGCGGTTCCAGACCTCCAGCCACAGCGTCCAGTGCGGGTCGCCGGGGGCGTCGGGCACGTAGAGGTCGACGTAGGCGAGCAGGCGGGTGCGGACCGGGGCGCCGCGCACCAGCAGGGAGCGGCGCTCGTCGCCGAGCGCCGCCTCGCTCCACTCCAGGGTCTGGAGGAGGAGTTCGTCCTTGCTGTGGAAGTAGTACAGCAGGTGGCCGCTGCTCATGCCGACCTGGCGGCCGAGGCCGGCCATCGTCAGCTTGTCGAGCCCGCCTTCGGCGATCGTGGCCATGGCGGCCGCGAGCACCTCCTCGCGCGGCGGTGCGTTCTTCCGTGCGCGCGCCCCACCCGCCATGTCCGCTCCCTCGGTCACGCCTTCGGCTGCTGCTGGGTGATGCAGTGGATACCGCCACCCGCTGCGAAGATCGTACGTGCGTCCACCAGCGTCACCGTCCGGTCGGGGAACAGCTCCCGGAAGAGGTTGGCCGCCTCCTCGTCGCGCGGGTCGTCGAAGGCGCACAGCACGACCCCGTTGTTGCACAGGTAGTGGTTGAGGTAGGAGTAGTCGACCCACTCGTCGTCGACGCTGAGCACGGTCGGCGCCGGGATCTCGACGACCTCCAGGCGGCGGCCCCGGGCGTCGGTGGCGGTGCGCAGCACGGCGGCGATCGTCTTGCAG
>NZ_WMLF01000667.1 GCF_014156695.1 Streptomyces durbertensis
CGCCGCCCCCGCCGAAGAGCAGCACCGGCAAGATCGTCGGCATAGTCGTGGCCTGCGTCGCGGGACTCGCCCTCCTCGCCAGCCTCTCCGCCGTTGTCCTCTACATGGCCACCGGCCCCGACGAGACAAGCGACGGCAAGGCCGCCGAGCCGGCCGGCAAGCGCTACTCCCTCAAGCTCCGCGACACCGTCCTCGCCGGCGACTACAAACTCGCCGACGACGTCTCCAAGGAGGTCCAGGCCGACCTCGACGCCGAGGTCGGTGCCGGCCAGTACACCTCCGTCAGCGGCGTCTACGCCCCCGAGGGCGACGGCGAGGACAGCATCACCGTCCTCGCCTTCCACGGCGACGTCGAACTCCCCGGCATGGAGAAGCGCGGTTTCCTCCGCGGCGCCGCCCAGAACGACGGCACCAGCGTCGTCCGCAAGGCCACCGACTTCACCGTCCTCGGCGCCTCCGGCACCGTGACCTGCCAGGTCCTCTCCGAGAAGGAGGACGGCGTCGGCGACCTCCTCGTCCCCACCTGCGTCTGGGCCGACCGCGACATGCTGGTCAGCACGGTCGTCAGCGACCCCGAGCTGATCGACGCCGACCCCGAGTCCATCGACCTCGAAGCCGCCGCCAAGGACCTCGTCACCATCCGCGACGAACTCCGCGTCCCCCGCAAGTGACCCCCGCGCCACCCGCCGTCCCCAGGCCGTGCCCCCGACCGGTACCGGTCCGGGGCACCGCCCGAAAGCTGGTAATGTTCTTCCTGTCGCCGCCGCGAGGCGGAGACGAAGCCCCCGTAGCTCAGGGGATAGAGCAACGGCCTCCGGAGCCGTGTGCGCAGGTTCGAATCCTGCCGGGGGTACTCCGCTGCAACCATCGTGATCACGCGGTTGACCAGCGCAGATACCATAAGAACGGGCGGTACTCAGTCTCACTGGGTACCGCCCGTTCTCATTGACCGCGGGGAACCTCCTGTCGAACGCGTCGTCAGACGGCGACGACGTGGACGTCGGTTGGGGCGAGGGCTGTCAGGTGGGCGTGGATGTCCTCGGGGTCGGTCGTGAAGATCACCGCGCTGCCGTGTCGGGCCGCTGCCAGGGCGACCCAGGCGTCCACCGCGTCCGGCCGCTTCTTCGTGGGGAGGTCCGCTCTTCCCAGGGCGGTGCCGATGCGCCGCCAGTCCGCGAGGTCCGGGCCTGTCGCGCAGGCCAGGCACTCCGGGCGGCCCGCCTTCGTCTGCCGCATGGGCGGCTCCGACGTGCGGGCCTGGGGGACCGTGCAGTCTTTGAGGACGGCTGACAGGGCGTGGACGACCGCAGGCCGGGGGCGCCACACCTGAGCGAGGACCGGTCCGAGCACAAGCGCCCGGTGGGGGACCGTGCGCAGCCCGTCGTGGAGGGCGACGGCCTTCGCCTTGCGGTCGGCGAGCGCTATGAGCATGCCGGCGTCGTAGATCGGCACCCGCGCGCTCACGCGGCGTGTCCCGGCCGGCGGCCCTGGCGATCCTGGCCGTGGACGAGAGCCAGCGCCTCCTCCACCTCGCGGCGCTCCTGTTCCGTCAGTTCCGCAGTCGCTTCGGGAGTGGATTCGGTAGGCAGCCCGTCCGCTGCCTGCTCTGCCTGGGCGATCAATGCGTCGACCTCGGCGAACTGTTCCTCTATGGCGTCGCTCTCGGCCATCTGGCGCGTTGCGGCGTGCACCAGGTAGGCCGAGACGTCCATGCCCGCGCGTTCGGCGTGCTGCCGGACGCGTTCGGCCTGGTCCTGGTCCAGGCTGATGGTGATGCGCGTCTTTGCCACGAGCCCATCGTCATACGCGTATGACGGCGGCGCGAGTGCCCGCTTCAGTGCGGTAGGTCCAGGTCCAGTTCGGCGGTGATGGTTTTGCCGAGGGGGACGCGGGCGCGGGTTTCCCAGCGGGTGGCGAGGGCCTGGACGAGGAGGAGGCCGCGGCCGGTGTCGGAGAGGGGGTCGGGTGTGGGGATC
>NZ_WMLF01000668.1 GCF_014156695.1 Streptomyces durbertensis
AAGAGACAGCACCCGGCCCCACCCCGGCATGCCCGACAAGCCGCCGGCCAACCGGTTGCTGGCGCCCGGCGCCGGGCTGGTCGACCGGGCCAGGGACGCGCTCAGCGGCCGGAACAAGGCGGCCTGACGCGCCCTCACCGGACAAGCACGGCGGTCGGCGGCCGGTCACCGCGGCCGACCGCCGTCGCGGTGTTCAGCGCAGCAGCCCGACGAGCCGGTCGAGTGGGTCGTCGGCCCGGCGGCCGAGGAGCGCGGCGCGGGCGCGCCGCGCCCGCGCCGGGCCGCTGGTGAGGCACCACGTACACCAGCGGTCCAGTTCCCGTCCGGTCAGCCGCTCGACGGGCACCAGCGCCGGCCAACCGCACGCCCGGGCCTGCGCGGTGACCTTGGCACCGCCGCGCACCGGGTCCACGGCAAGCGCCGGCAGCAGCCCGTGCAGCCGGTCGGTCACCACCAGGTCGAAGCGGGAGAGCAGGGCCTGGCACTGGTCGGCGGTGCGGCACAGACGCCAGTCGTCGCGGTCGAGCCGGGTGTCGACGTCGGCGTAGGCGCAGTCGCGGCCCGGCAGCGATGCGACGAGGGTGTCGGCGGCGTACCGGTGGCGGCGGTCACCGTACTCGCCCTGGCCGTGGGTGAGCACCACGGCGGCGACCGGTGGCGGCGAGCCGGCGGGCCGGGCGGCGAGGGAGAGGTCGGTCTCGGGCGGCAGGCCGGGGGCGTCCCGGGCCACTACGTGGTGGAAGCCGCGCACGGCCGCGGCGTCCGGGTCGACGACCGACACTCCGACGGCGATCCGCAGGCAGTGCGCGAAGCGGCGGTGCAGCGCGCGGACCTGCTCGCCGTGGGCCGGGCCGCACAGGAACACCAGCCGGTCGAACTCCTCGGCGGGCATCTCCAGCGGTGACCGGCCGCCGCTCACGAATCCCGGGCTCCACGCGGTCTCGTGGGGTACTCCCGCGGCGGTGAGGGCGTCCCGCACGTCACGGCCCGCAGGGCCAGCAGGTCGCCCGCCGTCGCCCCGCCGTCGGGGAAGCTGAACCACCCGATCAGCAGCGTTTTGGCCGGTGGCACGTGGGCACTCCGTCTCGCGTTTCGGGTCTTTCACGGCTTCTGGCGGTCCCGCGGCTCCGGTCGGCCGTCGGAGGCGGGCGCGGGTCGACGAGTCGCTTCCGTCATCTCATGGACGCTCGGCCGGAGGCAACGGGACGCGCCCGCCGCCCGTGCGGCGGGCGCCGACCCGAGGCGGGAAGCGCGAGTGGGAGGACTGGAGCAACGCCCTGCTCACCGCGTGGCTGCGCCGACCCGCCGGCACGGCGCTGGCGCGCACCGGCGCGCCGGCGTTCGACGGGCTGCGGGACACGGGCTCCAGGCGGGCGCCGGGCGCCGCGCTGCTGCCCGCCGCTACGTCGGCTGACGCCGGCGGTGCGACTCGACGTCGAGCGGCTCGACGGCGCAACCCACCCGACCGCCCCGCTGTGTACCGGTTTGCCCTGCGGTGGGGGCGGCTACCCGTAACGACGGGCCCACGTCCGGCACGCCCGCACGGCGGGCGGCCGCCGCCGGGCCCGGACCGATCGGCCCGCCGAAGTGAGGAGTCGGCAGTGGAACGACGCAGCGACAAGCTCAGCCCGCGCCAGGACGAGGAGATGAAGCACGAACTCCGGGGTCGGCTCCGCGCCGACCATCCCACCCGGGTGGAGGAGTGGCGGGACCCGGAACCGCTCGCCGAGGACGACCCCGCGCTGGCCGCCGGCCCCGTCGGGCGCCCCGGCGCCCCGGGCGAGGACCCCCTCGAGGAGCTGCGGCTGGACCTCGCACGGCACCTCGGCCGGCACGGCTTCCCCGCCGACCGCGGCGAACTGGAGGACGACCTGGCGGCGCACCACGCACCCGACCGGCTGATCGAGGCCGTGCGGCGGCTGCCCGCCGACCGTTCCTTCGTCGACGTGCAGGACGTGGTGACCA
>NZ_WMLF01000669.1 GCF_014156695.1 Streptomyces durbertensis
GGGCTGGGTGAGGCGGTCGAGGAGGATGCCGAGGCAGACGATGGCGGCGCCGGCCGGCAGGCCGAGCGCGAGGTCGGCCTTGGAGAGGCCGGTGACGACGTCGTTGCCGAGTGCGCCGCCGCCGACCATGCCGGCGATGACCACGATGGACAGGACCAGCACCACGCCCTGGTTGACGGCGACCAGCAGGGCGCCGCGGGCGAGCGGGAGTTGGACGTCCTTGAGCTGCTGCCAGCCGGTGGCGCCGAGCGACCGGGCGGCCTCCAGGGTGGCGGGGTCGACTCCGCGCACGCCCTGGGCGGTGATCCGGACGACGGCCGGCAGGGCGAAGACCACGGCGGCGGCGATACCGGCGGCGCGGCCCGCGGAGAACAGCGCGATGACCGGGATCAGGTACACGAACTGCGGCATCGTCTGCATGGTGTCGAGCACCGGCCGCAGGAGTCGGTCGAGCCAGTCCAGGCGGGCGGCGAGCACGCCGATGACAAAGCCGAGCGCGAGGGTGACCAGCAGGGCGAGCAGCACCTGGGAGAGGGTGTCGAGCGACTTGCTCCACAGGCCCATGACGCCGATCGCGGCGAGCGCGAGGGTCGCGCTGACGGCGGCGCGCAGCCGGCCGACGGCCCAGCCGAGCACGGCGGTGAGCAGCAGCAGCGCCCACCACGGCGTGGCCTGGAGGCCGGAACGCAGCGGGTTGAGCAACCACTCGGTGAAGTTCTGCGACCACACGAGGGTGCCGCCGAGCACCGGGACGCCCTCGCCGAGGTGGTTCTCGAACCAGCCGAGGAAGTCGTCGACGGGGGTGGCGACGTCGATCGTCCAGTGCGCCGGCCAGTAGGTGTCGCCGAGGCGGGGCCCGAACACGTACAGGGCGGCGGCGACCGCGGCGAGCCCGAGGCGGCCGGGCAGGCCGCGCAGGCGGGCGGCGAGGCCGGTGGCCTCCCCCTGCCGGCTCTCGTCGAGTCGGGCGCCGGCCGCCGAGGTGGTGCGGTCCAGCAGGACGGCGAGCAGCACGATGGCGAGGCCGGCGGCGAACGCCTGGCCGACGAAGAGCTGCTGCAGCGCGCTGTAGATCTCGTCGCCGAGGCCGCCGGCGCCGACGACCGAGGCGAGCACGACCATGGAGAGGCACATCATGATCGTCTGGTTGAGGCCGAGCAGCATCTCCTTGCGGGCCAGCGGGAGCCGCGCGGTGCGCAGGAGTTGCAGCCGTCCGGCGCCGAGGGAGGTGGCGGCCTCGATGGCGGCGGGGTCGGCGGAACGCAGGCCGAGCGAGGTGAGGCGGGCCATCGGCGGGGCGGCGTAGATGACGGTGGCGGCGAGCGCCGAGGGCACGCCGATGTCGAAGAGCAGCACGAACGGCAGCAGGTAGGCGAAGGCCGGCATGACCTGCATGGCGTCGAAGACCGGGCGCAGGATCCTCTCGCAGCGGTCGGAGAGGCCGGCGGCGAGGCCGAGCAGGACGCCGAGGGCGGCGGAGACGGCGACGGCGACGGCCATCAGCGCCAGTGTCTCCATGGTGGGCCGCCACATGTCGAGCAGTCCGCAGGCGGCGAAGACGCCGAGCGCGGTGGCGCCGGTGCGCAGGGCGCGGCGGCTGAGGTCGGCACCGCCGGCGTACCAGGCGACGAGTGTGCCGAGGGCGGTGACGCCGACCCAGCCGAGGGTGTCGAAGATGTCGACGAGGCCGTCGACGGAGCTCTGCGCGGCGTTGCTGAGGTGGAGGAGGAAGTAGAGGAAGAGCCAGTGCGACTCGCGGTTGTCGATGAGCCAGCCGTCGAGGTCGGCGAGCGGCGCGCCCACGTCGTAGGTGAGCGCGGCGGGCCAGGCGGCGGCGTCGGTGACGAGCGCGCCGACGACCGCGACGGCGGCGGCGAACAGCAGCAGCACGGCCGCCGGGCGGGCGGCGAGGGCGGCGAGCCGGCCGGGGGGCCTGGGGGCGGCCGGCGCGCGCTCGGGG
>NZ_WMLF01000067.1 GCF_014156695.1 Streptomyces durbertensis
CAGCAGGACCACGGCGACGGCCACCATGCTGCGCAGTTCCATGGCGCAGCGCTCCCGCAACCACAGCGGGAGCCGTTCGCTCACCGCGAGCCGCAGACCGGCGAGGCGGGACGGCGACCCCGGCACCGGCACCGGCACCGGCGACGATTCGGTCGGCGTCCACTCGTGCGGAGGGCTCTTCGACGGAGTCGGGGTTGTCCGTTCAGCGTGCGCGGCGCTCTTCACGGTGGCGTGGACTGCCCCGGAGCACGCGGGGTCGGCGGCGACGCGTTGCGCGGCAAGCCGTGCGCGGCTCCGGCGAACGGCTCGTCGCGCGGCCGCGACCGCCGCCGCCCTGGGCATCGCGGCCGTCCGGCCGCCGAGCGGCACCACGCGCGCGCCGCGCGGCGGCGCGGTCAGCGCCTGTGACACTGCCGAGCAGGGCACGGTGGTGGCGGGAAAGGCCGGTCGGCTGTCGGGCCGTTGGACGACGTCCAGCGCGGTCCGCTGCGGCGGGAGGAGCTGCTCGGTCCCCGCCGCGGGGCCCGCGGGCTTGTTCACCGTCTCCGCCGTCTCCGCCGTTTCCGCCGCCTCCGCTGTCCCCGTCGGCTCCGTCCGATACGGCGTGGCCGGCTCTGACGTCTCGTTCGCCGGTGCCGGGAACAGCGCGGCGGCGCGGGCCCGTAGGGCGGCGGTCGGGTTCGCCGCGTGTGCGCGGCGGCGGTGACGCCGGCCGGCGCCGGTCCGACCGGGGCCACGGGTGTCTGTGCGTGATCGCGAAGTCATGCGCCAGACCGTAGGGCGAAAGCCGACTTCTTGCTGATCTTGGTGAAATCCTGTGGATAACTCTGCGAGAGCGAAGAATTCGGTCACTCGTCCGAGGTAACGACGGGCCTGTCGGGTTTGGTCGGCACCCCTTGGTTGGCATTCACCCAGGGCAGACGATGGTGCCCAGCAACCCCGGCCCGGTGTGAGCGCCGATCACCGCACCGACCTCGCTCACATGCAGCTCGGCCAGCCGGGGAAGCCGTGCCCTCAGATGCGCGGCGAGCTGGTCGGCCCGTTCGGCGGCGGCGAGGTGGTGCACGGCGACCTCGACCGGCCCGTCGATCGCGGCGGCCCGCTCGACGGTCAGCTCCTCCAACCGGGCGATGGCCCGTGAGGCGGTACGGACCTTCTCCAACGGCTGGATGCGTCCGTCGGCGAGCTCCAGAAGGGGCTTGACGGCAAGCGCGGAGCCCAGCAGCGCCTGGGCGGTGCCGATCCGGCCGCCTCGGCGCAGATAGTCCAGGGTGTCGACGTAGAACAGGGCGGACGTCCCCGCCGCCCTCTCGGTGGCCGCGGCCACCACGTCGTCCGGACCGCGGCCCGCCTCGGCGGCCTCCGCCGCCGCCAGCGCGCTGAAGCCGAGGGCCATCGCGACCATGCCGGTGTCCACGACCCGCACCGGCACCGGGGCCTCCCGCGCCGCGAGCACGGCCGCGTCGTAGGTGCCGGAGAACTCGGCGGAAAGGTGGAGGGAGACGATCGCGTCCGCCCCGGCCTCGGCCACCTGGCGATAGGTGTCGGCGAACGTCTCCGGGCTTGGCCTGGAGGTGGTCACGGGCCGGTGCCGGCGCAGCGCCTCCGCCAGCGCCTCAGCGGAGATGCCGACGCCCTCGTCGTAGGCCCTGCCGTCCACGACGACGGTGAGCGGCACCGACGTGATGCGGCGCTTGGCCAGGGCGGCCGGAGAGAGATACGCCGTGGAGTCGGTGACGATCGCGACATGACGGGGCATGGGCGGAGGTTACCCGGGGGCGGGTGTCCGCAGCAGCTCGCCCCCGCCTTCCGCGCCGGCGGAGGCTTCTCCGACGCACCGGGAGGCGAGTCGAACGACAACCCGGGCGACCACCAGAACGACAACCTGAAGAAGGGAACAGCATGAGGGCTCAACAGCGTCAGACAGGCGCCGTCCGGCTCGGCCTGGTCGGCCGTGTGCGCCGCTGGATGTTTCAACTGACGTCGCGGGTACGGCGGTTCCGGCTCATGCCGGGAAGCTGGTTCCACAGGTCCCGTGCCTCGGCGGCCAGTTGCTCCCGTCGGGGCGGCGAGAGGGCGCCGCGGTCATGGGCCCGCCCGGAACCGCCGCTGCCGCCGGCCTCGCCGGCCGGGGAGGCCGCCCCCTCCCTGGCGGCACTGCCGTCCCCGAGGCCGCGGCCGTCCTTGGTGGTGCCGCCCGAGGTCGTCTTGGTGGTGTTGGTGGTGCCGCCCGAGGCTGTTCCGCTGTCGGAGTCGGCGGGCGTCCAGTGCCGAAGGGCGCCGGTCTCGATGTCGATCTGCTCCCGCAGCGCGGCAAGGCCCTCGGAGTGGTGTCGCCGGGCACGGTCCTGGGCGGCGAAGCGCAGTGCGTCCGCCGACTGCCTGATCTCCTGGGCCCGCTCGCGCAGCTCGGGCAGCCGCTCGGCGATCCGCACCCGGTCGGGTTCGCGTTCGGTGAGGGCGCCCAGCTCGCGGTCGAGGACCCTGGCGTGGTCGTGCAGCTGGTCGAGGAGGGTCAGTGCCTCGCGCAGGGAGGAGTCCTGCCTCGCGGAGGCGGTGAGTTCGGCGCGGGCGGTGTCGACGGAGCCGCGCAGCTCCAGCCGCAGCCGGGCCGCCTGGCCGACCGCGCCGGGCTGGGCCGCCCTGACCCGGATCGACGTCTCGTCGATGCCTCGCCGGACCTGTTCGCCGGCGCGCTCGACGCCCCGGCCGACCGCGCGCGCGGCCCGCACCACGGCGATGACGACAAACGTCATGACAAAGAGCATGATCAGCGCGAACACCACGCCGGCGATCTCCATTCGAACGCATCCCCTGTCCGTCACGACGGTACTGCCCCGACCGGGCGCATCCACGCGCTCCCGTCGTTCCAGAGTAGTCCGCCGGGGAGACGGCAGGGGGCGGTCCGGGCCCCGAAGGATCCCGGACCGCCCCCTGCCCGGTCCCGTAGGGGACGCGGGTGACCGCCGGAGTGACGGCCGTCCGTCAGGCCGGCACGATGTTGACCAGCTTCGGCGCCCGGACGATCACCTTCCTGATGTCCGCGCCCCCGAGGGCCGCCACGACGGCGGGCTCGGCCAGCGCCCGCGCCTGCAGCTCCTCGTCACCGATCTGCGGCGAGACCTCCAGGCGGGCCTTGACCTTGCCCTTGACCTGGACGACGCAGGTGACGGCCTCGTCGACGACGTAGGCGGGGTCGGCGACGGGGAAGTCGGCGCGGGTGACCGAGCCTTCCCCGCCGAGTCGGTGCCACAGCTCCTCGGCGATGTGCGGAGCGAGCGGCGCGACCAGGAGCACCAGCGTCTCGGCCGCCGTCCGCGGCACCCGCGCCAGCTTGGTGACGTGGTTGTTCAGCTCGGTGATCTTCGCGATGGCGGTGTTGAACCGCAGGTTGCCCAGGTCCTGGCCGACACCGTCGATCGCCTTGTGCATGGCCCGCAGGGTGGCCTCGTCCGGCGTGTCGTCGACGACGGTGACCTCTCCGGAGGTCTCGTCCACCACGTTCCGCCACAGTCGCTGGAGCAGGCGGTACTGGCCGACGACCGCCCGGGTGTCCCAGGGGCGCGACACGTCCAGCGGCCCCATCGCCATCTCGTACAGGCGCAGCGTGTCGGCGCCGTACTCGGCGCAGATCTCGTCGGGTGTGACGGCGTTCTTCAGGGACTTGCCCATCTTGCCGAGTTCGCGCCTGACCGGCTGGCCGTCGTGGAAGTAGCCGCCGTCACCCTCCTCGACCTCCGCCGCCGGAACGGGGAAGCCGCGCTCGTCCCGGTACACGTACGCCTGGATCATGCCCTGGTTGAACAGCTTGTGGAACGGCTCCGCCGACGAGACGTACCCCAGGTCGTAGAGGACCTTGGACCAGAAGCGGGCGTAGAGCAGGTGCAGCACGGCGTGCTCGGCGCCGCCCACGTACAGGTCGACGCCGCCGTGCGGCATGCCGTCCCGGGGGCCCATCCAGTACTGCTCGATCTCGGGGTCGACCAGGCGCTCGCCGTTGTGCGGGTCCAGGTAGCGGAACTCGTACCAGCAGGAACCGGCCCAGTTGGGCATGGTGTTGGTCTCGCGGCGATACCTCCTTGGCCCGTCACCCAGGTCGAGGGTGACGTTCACCCACTCCTCGTTGCGGGACAGCGGTGTCTCCGGGGAGGTGTCGGAGTCGTCCGGGTCGAAGGTCCGGGGCGAGTAGTCCTCCACCTCCGGCAGTTCCAGCGGCAGCATCGACTCCGGGAGCGGGTGCGCGATCCCGTCCTCGTCGTAGACGATCGGGAAGGGCTCGCCCCAGTACCGCTGGCGGCTGAACAGCCAGTCGCGCAGGCGGTAGTTGACGGTTCCCTCGCCGATCCCCCTCTCGACCAGCCACTCGGTCATGGCGGCCTTGGCGGCGGGCACCTCCAGACCGTCCAGGCTCACCCCCTCGCCACTGGAGTTGATCAGCTTCGCGTCGTAGGAGTCGAAGGCGTCGTCCCAGGCGGCCGGGTCGGTGCCGCGTCCGTCCACCGGCTCCACCACGCAGCGGATGGGCAGCTCGAAGGCGCGGGCGAAGGCGAAGTCGCGGGAGTCGTGCGCCGGGACGGCCATGATCGCGCCGGTCCCATAGCCCATCAGGACGTAGTCCGCGATGAAGACGGGGACCCGCTCGCCGCTGACCGGGTTGAGCGCGTACGCGCCGGTGAAGACGCCGGTCTTCTCCTTGGCGTCGGCCTGCCGCTCGACGTCCGACTTGGCCGCGGCCCTCCGGCGGTACTCCGCCACCGCCGCCGCCGGGCTGCGGTGGCCGCCTGTCCACACCTCGTGGGTGTCGGCCGGCCACGCCTCCGGCAGCAGTTCGTCCACCAGGGGGTGTTCGGGTGCCAGCACCATGTAGGTGGCGCCGAAGAGGGTGTCCTGGCGGGTGGTGAAGACGGTGATGTGCCGGCCCTCGCCCACCGGGAAGTCCACCCGCGCGCCTTCGGAGCGGCCGATCCAGTTGCGCTGCTGGAGCTTGATCGCCTCGGGCCAGTCCAGCCCGTCCAGGTCGTTCAGCAGCCGCTCGGCGTAGGCGGTGATGCGCATGTTCCACTGGCGCAGGTTCGCCTTGAAGACGGGGAAGTTGCCGCGCTCGGAGCGCCCTTCGGCGGTGACCTCCTCGTTCGCCAGCACGGTTCCCAGGCCGGGGCACCAGTTGACGGGGGCGTCGGAGGCGTAGGCCAGCCGGTACTGGCCCAGCAGGTCGGCGCGCTCGGCGGCGCTCAGCTCGGACCAGGGGGCCGTGCCATCGGGGGTGGGGCGGTCGCCGGACTCGAACTGCTCGACCAGTTCGTCGACCGGGCGGGCGCGGTCGGCCTCGGTGTCGTACCAGGAGTTGAAGATCTGGAGGAAGATCCACTGCGTCCAGCGGTAGTAGTCGGGGTCGATCGTCGCGAACGAGCGCCGCCGGTCGTGCCCCAGGCCCAGTCGGCGCAGCTGCGCCTTCATGTTCCCGATGTTGGCCTCGGTGGACACCCGGGGGTGGGTCCCCGTCTGCACCGCGTACTGCTCGGCCGGCAGGCCGAACGCGTCGAAGCCCAGCGTGTGCAGGACGTTGTGGCCGGTCATCCGCTGGTGGCGGGCGTAGACGTCGGTGGCGATGTACCCCAGCGGGTGGCCGACGTGCAGGCCGGCCCCCGACGGATAGGGGAACATGTCCATGATGAACCGCTTCGGCCGCCGCGCCAGCTCGGCCTGTGCGCCGTCGCCGGAGAGGTCGCCCGCCGGGTTGGGGGCCTCGTAGGTGCCGTCCTTCTCCCAGAAGTCCTGCCACCGCGCCTCGATGTCGGCGGCCAGGGCCGCCGTGTAGCGGTGCGGGGCCGCGCTCTCTGCGGGGTTCACGGTCTGGCTCATGTCCTCAAAGCTCCATCGGGTGTCTCTGCCTGCGGAAACGAAAAAGCCCCTCGCACAGGAGGGGACGCCGCGCCGATCCTGGCCCGAGAAGGCCGGTGGTTCATCAGCGCGGCTCGCTAAGCAGAAGGCGTACGGCACGCATGCGGTCAGGGTACCGCAAGGGCCGGGCGGGATCGGCGCCAGCCGGAACACGCCGATGGGCCGCCCACCAGGTGGACGGCCCATCAGGACGATGTGGAGCTAAGGAGAATTGAACTCCTGACCTCTTGCATGCCATGCAAGCGCTCTACCAACTGAGCTATAGCCCCGTGTCTGGTCCCCCGCGGGTTCTCCCCGCGGCGGCGTCGCCTACTTTACACGGACCCCACCCGGCTTTGCCAAATCCGTTCCGCGGCCGGCGCCCGCGCGACGCCGGGCGGGACGCGGCGCCCGACGCGGCGCCCGACGGGGCGGCCCCGGTGCGGCCCCGGTGCAGCGGCGGGGTCAGGCCGCGACGAAGGAGTAGAAGCGCTTGAGGGCGCAGTGCTCCTCCAGCAGCCGCCCGTAGATGGGTTCGCCCTCAAGCTCCCGATACGTCTCGATCGGGTCGCCTTTTATGATCAGCGCCCGCGCGCACTCCACACACCAGTACTGGAAGCGGACGTTGACCGGCTCCATGTCGCGGACGATCGGAGTACCGCTACCGCACCAGTCGCATTTCCTGCTGTGCGCGCCCATCAGTCCCTATCAGCTCCAGCTTCGGCTACAGGCCGTGGCGCCCGCGGGCAGCCCTGTCCTCGCTCGCAGGCCGACAGCCGGCCTCCCCCGAACCTGCGTCCTCCGGCCGCCCTGTGGGCTCCGTCACCGCGGAAGGCCCCCGTCCGTCCGGGGACTGATTCTGCCACGGGCGGTGATCGTCAGGGAGACCGCCCGACAAAGCAAAGATCCCGCCCCCCAGTGGGGACGGGATCGGACTGTGGAGCTAAGGAGAATTGAACTCCTGACCTCTTGCATGCCATGCAAGCGCTCTACCAACTGAGCTATAGCCCCGCGTCCCGGCTTCGGCTTCCGCCGTGCCGCGAACGAGTTGAACTCTACCCGGTGACCAGCCGAAAGACGAAATCGGCGGTCGGGACCGGGAGGCACGGCCGGACGCCGGGCGGGGCGGGGACGCTAGTCGTCGTCGCCCAGGACAGGCTCGGGGAGCGTCCCGGCGTTGTGCTCCAGGAGGCGCCAGCCCCGGACGCTCTCGCCGAGCACGGACCAGCAGCAGTTGGTGAGGCCGCCGAGCGCCTCCCAGGAACCGGGGTCCAGACCGATCAGCCGGCCGATGGTGGTGCGGATCGTGCCGCCGTGGCTGACGACGACGAGAGTGCCCTCGTCGGGCAACTTCTCGGCGTTGGCCTCGACGACGGGCGCCGCCCGGTCGGCGACCTCGGTCTCCAGCTCACCTCCGCCCCGGCGGACCGGCTCCCCGCGCTTCCACGCCGCGTACTGCTCGCCGTAGCTGGCGACGATCTCGTCGTGCGTCAGCCCCTGCCAGACGCCGGCGTAGGTCTCCCGCAGCTCCTCGTAGTGGGTGACCTCGAGGCCGGTCAGTTCGGCCAGCTCGGACGCGGTGGCCCGGGTGCGGGTCAGGTCCGAGGAGATGATGGCGGCCGGTCGCAGTCCGGCCAGCAGCCGTGCGGCCCGGCGCGCCTGGTTCAGACCCTCGGCGGTGAGCGGCACGTCCGTGGTGCCCTGGAAGCGGCGCTCCAGGTTCCAGGACGTCTGGCCGTGTCGCCACAGGACGATGCGCCGGCCGCGGTTCACGAGGCGCCTCCGTCTGCGGCCTCCTCGGTTCCGGCGCCCTCGGTGCCGTCGGCCGGCGCCCCCTTGCCCCGGGTGGCGACGGCGTCGGCGGGCAGGTCCAGTTCGGGGCAGTCCTTCCACAGCCGCTCCAGGGCGTAGAAGACCCGCTCCTCGCTGTGCTGGACGTGGACGACGATGTCGACGAAGTCGAGCAGCACCCAGCGCCCGTCGCGCTCGCCCTCGCGGCGCACCGGCTTGACGCCGAGCTCCTTGAGGAGGTGCTCCTCGATGCCGTCGACGATCGACTTGACCTGGCGGTCGTTGGGTGCCGAGGCCAGAAGGAAGGCGTCGGTGATGGAGAGCACGTCACTGACGTCGTAGGCGACGATGTCGTGCGCGAGCTTGTCGGCGGCGGCCTGGGCGGCGGCGTTGATCAGCTCGACGGAACGGTCCGTGGCGGTCACAGGCGGAGCTTTCGGGTAGGCGGTCGGTACCGGACTAGGGTCTCACGACCGCCCGCCCGTGCGTTCGGGCACCGGCCGGGACGCCGGGTCACTGCTTGTAGTCCTGCCCCAGCACCACGGTGATGTCCGCGTTGGCCGCGCCTTCGCCCTTGGTGACCGCGTCCGCGTCGAGTCCGAGGGTTCTGGCCGCCTCCTTGGCCTGTTCCGCGTGGTTGTCACGGCGGTAGGTGATCGCGCTCTTCGCGGCCGGCTCGTCGGCGGCGCCGGTGGAGACGACGGTGAAGCCGCCGTTCACCAAGGTGACGCGGGCGTCGTCGGCGGCGCCCCGGTTGCCGCTGGCGTTCCGGACGGTGAGGCGGGCCGTGGCCTGCGGGTCGGCGTTGGTGACGTTGCCGCCCAGCACCTCCTTGACCAGCCCCTGGGCGGTCTTCTCGCTGAGGGTGCCGTCCGCTTCGACGGGCAGCAGTTCGGTGCGGTAGGCGCCGGCTCTGGCGTGCTTGGCCAGTCGGGCGAGGGCCGCGCCGAGCTGCGCCTCGGAGAGGTGCGGGTCGGGGATCTGGCCGAGGGACTCGACGGTTGTCGTGGCGGCGTCCTCGTCCGTGGAGACCTTCTTCAGGACGGCCTGCATGACCTGTCCGAAGCGGGCGAGCTGCCTGGTCTGCGGCTCGCTCTCGCCGCGGTGGGTGGCGTAGGCGACCGCGGCGACGCCGTTGAGCTCCTGGCCGGCGCCCTGCTTCACCAGCGGCCGGTCGCCGTCCTTCTCGCCCGGCACGGTGGTGTCGGACTTCACGGTGATGCCGCCGACCATCTCGACCAGGTTCTCCAGGTACGGCGTGTCCAGTCGCCAGGTGCCCTCGATGCGGGCGCCGAGCAGCCCGTTGAGCGCGTCCCTGGTGGCTCCCGCGCCCTCGGCGGCGAACGCCCTGCCGAGCGTCGTGGAGCCCCCCTCGCCGGAGCTGAGCGCGAGCGCGTTCGGCAGCAGCACGGTGGTGCCCCGGCCGGCGGTCTGGTTGTTGACCAGCAGCGCGGTGGAGATGTCGCCGCTGCCGAGTTCGCGGAGGTGGACGACGATGACGTGGCGGGTGTCCGGTTTGGCTTCGGTGCCGGCCTCGGTCTCGGCGAAGCCGGGCAGCTTGCCCGCGTACCAGAGGTATCCCAGGCCGCCGGTCAGCGCGAGCACAAGCGCGACGACGGCGGCCACGACTCTGTTCCGGCCGCGCCGCTTGGCCTCCTCGCGGCGCTCGGTGCGGCTCTCGCTGAACTTCAGCCAGTCGATGACGTCCTCGGACTCGTCGTTCTCCTCCTCGATGAAGGAGAACTCCTCGGTCCGGTACTCCTCGGCGGCGGGGTCGTCCGTGGCACGGCGCTCGGTCGGCTCGGCGGCGGCGCTCCGGCCGGTGTTGTCCCGTGCCCCGCCCGGCGGCCCGTCGGTGGCGGTGTCGTCCCGCGGCGTGCGGGGGCGCGGCGTCCGCCCGGGCGCCGCCGCGGGCGGGTACGGGTCGTCCGGCGCGGGGTCGTACGGATCGTCCGGTGCCGGCTCGGTCGCGGTGGGCGCGGGCGCGGCCGCCCGGGGCTGCGCGGATGCGTAGCCGCCGCGCGGGTCGTGGGAGTCGTAGGCGCCGTGGGGGTCGTAGGCGCCCTGCGAGCCGTAGCCCCCGTAGGAGGAGGGGTCGTAGGTGCCGCCGTCGTAGGCGGGGTAGCCGTCGTACCCGGCCCCGGCGGTCCCCGCGGGGTAGCCGCTGTGGCCGTCCGCGCCCGGGTAGCCGTAGCCGCCGCCTGTCGGGTGGCCGGATCCGGCGGGGTAGCCGGAGGTGTCGGCATAGCCGGAGGAGTCACCGTAGCCGGAGCTGTCGGGACGGCCCGAGGCGTCCCGATAGCCCGAGGTGTCCGGGTAGCCGGAGGTGTCCGGGTAGCCGGAGGCTGCGGAGTAGCCGGTGTTCTGCGGGTGGCCCGGGTAGTCCGCCGGGGGCTGGTGTCCGCCGGCGTCGGGCTCCGCGCCGTACCGCTGGTGACCGGTTTCGGCCGCGTGAGGTCCGTGCCCCGGCTGCTGGGCGTACGGGTCGTAGTACAGGGGTCGGCCGTACTCGTCGTACCCGTGGAAGTGCTGGTCCCCGTGCGGATCCTGCCGGTCGTTCACGCCTCTCCGCCCCTCTAGCCCCTCGGTGCCCCGGCACCCCGGTACAGCTGGCGCTTGTTGATGTAACGGACGACGCCGTCCGGCACCAGGTACCAGACGGGGTCGCCGTGCGCCACCCGCGCGCGGCAGTCCGTGGAGGAGATGGCCAGCGCGGGCACCTCGATCAGCGACACACCGCCCGCGGGCAGTCCGGGGTCGGCCAGGTGGTGGCCCGGCCTCGTGACCCCGATGAAGTGGGCGAGCGAGAACAGCTCCTCGGCGTCGCGCCAGGTGAGGATCTGCGCGAGCGCGTCGGCGCCGGTGATGAAGAAGAGCTCGGCGTCCGGGTGTTGGGCGTGCAGGTCCCGCAGCGTGTCGATGGTGTACGTACGACCGGGCCGGTCGATGTCGATGCGGCTGACGGAGAACTGCGGGTTGGACGCGGTGGCGATGACGGTCATCAGGTAGCGGTCCTCGGCGGGCGAGACGACCTGGTGACTCTTCTGCCAGGGCTGACCGGTGGGCACGAAGACGACCTCGTCGAGGTCGAACCGTGCGGCCACCTCGCTGGCGGCGACCAGGTGTCCGTGGTGGATCGGGTCGAACGTCCCGCCCATGACACCGAGCCGCCGCTTGCCGGCGCCGGGCTCTATGTGCTCTCCCATGCGTGCAGACCCTAACCGCTCCGCCGGCGCCCGGACGCCGCTCAGCGGTCCCGGTTGAAGCTGGTGGTCACGAAGAGCATGAGCAGCAGCACGCCGAGCGCGACGAGGCCGATCACGAGCGGGTTGAAGGTGGCGTGCTCCTCGCCCTGGGCGAGCTGGGCGAGGGCGAGGGCGGAGGTGGCGGCAGTCATCGTCAGGACCAATCCGTGATGCGTGGGCTGGGCGTCTGGCAAGCGGGTTCCGGCGAGGCCGCCTCCGTCGGGGTGGCGCCTCGGGCAGAAGCTGCCCACATGGTAAGCGCAGCGGGTTCGTGCGGCTCGGTGTGCCCACCCCGTACTCTTGGCGGTAGCCAGTGCAGGCAGCCAGGGGGACGGGCTGACAGACCCGTGATAGGGGGCCATTGATGACAAACGACCACGAGGCCGGAGAGCAGCTGAGCCGGAACCGCCGCCGCTTCCCCGGCATCTCCTCCCGCGCCTACGAGCACCCCGCCGACCGCTCCGCGCTGGTGGCGCTGCGCAAGCTGACCGGTTTTGACACCGTGTTCAAGACGCTCAGCGGGATGCTGCCCGAGCGCAGTCTGCGGCTGCTGTTCCTGTCGGACTCGGTGCGGGTCAGCGACCAGCAGTTCGCCCATCTGAACGACATGCTTCGCGACGCCTGCTACATCCTGGACCTGGAGCGGGTCCCGCCGATGTACGTCACGCAGGACCCGCAGCCGAACGCGATGTGCATCGGCCTCGACCAGCCGATCATCGTGCTCACCACCGGGCTGGTGGAGCTGCTGGACGAGGAGGAGATGCGGACGGTGATCGGCCACGAGGTCGGTCACGCGCTGTCCGGGCACGCGGTGTACCGGACGATCCTGCTGTTCCTGACGAACTTCGCGGTGAAGGTGGCCTGGATCCCGCTGGGCAACGTCGCGATCATGGCGCTGGTGACGGCGCTGCGCGAGTGGTTCCGCAAGTCGGAGCTGTCGGCCGACCGGGCTGGGCTGCTGGTCGGGCAGGACCTCCAGGCGTCGATGCGGGCGCTGATGAAGCTCGCCGGTGGCAACCACCTCCACCAGATGAACGTGGACGCCTTCCTGGCGCAGGCGGAGGAGTACGACGCCGGCGGTGACCTGCGGGACTCCGTCCTGAAGATCCTCAACGTGCTGCCCCGCAGCCACCCGTTCACCACGGTCCGCGCCGCGGAGCTGAAGAAGTGGGCGGAGAGCCGGGACCACCAGAGGCTGATGGACGGCCACTACCCGCGGCGGGACGAGGACAAGGACGCCTCCTTTCGCGACTCCGTCAAGGAGTCGGCCGGGTACTACTCCGAGAGTGTGAAGAGCAGCAAGGACCCGCTGATGGGTCTGGTCCGCGGTCTGGCGGACGGCGCCGGGGATCTCGGCGGGAAGCTGCGGGACTTCGCCACCGGTGCCGGCAACCGGCCGGGTGGCGGAGGTGCCGCCGGCGACGCGCGCAACGGCACCTCCGGCTCCGAGTAGCGGCGCGGGCACACCCCAGGGCCCGGGCCCTGAGTCCGGTCCGGGCTCTGGGTCCGGGTGGGACGCTCAGCCCAGGTCGGGCTGGGCGGTGCGGGCCAGTACGCCGCAGAGCGCGGTGCGTGTGTCGTCACGCGAGTAGGGGTCGGTGCCGACGGAGCCGTCGGCGCCGACGTCCTCGCCGGCCAGCAGCGGGCGCAGCCAGTCGTGGGTGTCCTCGGCGCACGGCAGCGGTCCGGCCTGGACGTCGGCCTGGAGGAGGGTGAGGCGGCCGGTGCGGAGTTCCTCCGGGTTGAAGCGCATCCGCAGCTCGCGTCGGACGGTGAAGAGCGAGGCGTCGGCCTCGGCCTGGCCGGCCGGGCGCAGCGCGTAGACGGCCACGTGGCTGGCGGTGACCTCCAGGGCGCCGCTGCCGGCCTCCGTCACCGTGAAGTCGCCGCGGACGCGTACCCGCGGGTCGGCGAGTTCGGTCTCCTCGGGGTCGAAGCGCACCAGCCAGCCGGTGGCCGTGTGCCGGCCGTCGTCGGTGGCGGCACGCAGGGACTGGTCGAACTGGGCGTACTGCCCCGGGTTCAGCAGCCGGCGGACCGGCCGCACGTCCTCCCCGGTCAGGACGCTCGGGGTGAGCGCGGAGGCGACCACGTACCGCTGGGCGGTGTTGAGGGCGGCCTGCACCTGTCCGACGGAGAAGTGCACGGTGCCGTGGGCCGCGGGCAGTTCGACGGCGGCCGCGCCGGCGCGGAGGTCGCGCGCCTGGCTCGCCTCGAACAGCCTCCCGGGCTCCCCGCCGGGCACGGTCCCGCGGGGCACCAGGGGGACGAGGGTGGCCCGCATCGGTATCTGGGGCGCGGCCGTCGGCGGATCGCCGTAGGGGCTGCGCGCGCCGAGGTAGATGGCCGCGCCGAAGGCGAGCACGATGACCAGCAGCAGGACCACGAACTGCCCCGAGAATCGCCGCCCCGGCCGGCCGTCGGCGGTCGACGGCAGTGCCGTCACCTCGCCGCCTGGCGGGTCGCCGGATGTGTCGTCGACCGGGTCCTTGTGGCGGCTCAGCCGCTCACTGGCCGAGAACTCGCGCAGCCGGGCAGCCCGTACGAAGGACTCGTCGAAGACCGTCGAACGGAACTCGTCGTCCTCGCCGCCGCCCGTCGGCGGGCCCTCGGGAGGGTCTGCGCGCCCGGCCATGGATCCAGCCTAGGCTCCCCGGGGCCTCAGTGGCCCGCCAGAAGGTGACAAGTTCACGCCGTTCAGCGGCGCACCGCCACCGCGCCGGTGTCCGGAGCGCCGACGTGTTCCGCGCTGTCCGGGGAGCGGAGGCCGCTGTCCATCTCGGTCGTGGCGGGCGGGGGCACCGAGTCCTCGCCCTCCTGTCCGCCGCCCCGGTAGGCGGCGCCGACCGCCATCGCCACCACACCCACGCCCATCACCACGGCCAGCAGCCATGCGACCGGGCGGCGCCATCTGAGCGGCGGCCGGTAGCCGGGGCCGTCCTCGCCGTCCCGGTACTCGGTGTAGGCCCGGTAGTTCTGGTACTCGCGGTGCTCCGCGGCCTCCCGGTGCGCGTCGTCCTCGAAGCGCTCCTCGAAGTCGTCCTCGGGCCCGCCGCGCGCCAGCGGCCAGCCCAGCAGCCCGCGGCCGGTGGGGCCGAAGCCCCACGCCTCCTCGGGCGGTGGTTCGCTCTCGGCGCGCGACTGCGCGGCGGCCAGCATCCGCTCCGCCGCCGAGGGCTCGTGGACCGGCGCCGCCCGGATGAAGGACTCGTCGAGGACCACGGAGTCGAACGCGTCGTCCGCCGCTCCGTGGTCGCGGTCCACCGGCTCGTCGCCGTCCGGGAACGGCTGGCCTGCAACCTCGTCCGCCACATGTCCAGCCTAGACCCAATCGGCCGTCCGGGGCAGGCGGACGGCCGATCGGGTTACCCCGTCGGAGTGTCAGTCGCGGATGTGGCCGTCGCCGGTGACGACGTACTTGGTGGAGGTCAGCTCCGGGAGGCCCATCGGGCCCCGGGCGTGCAGCTTCTGGGTGGAGATCCCGATCTCGGCGCCGAAGCCGAACTGGCCGCCGTCGGTGAACCTGGTCGAGGCGTTGACCATGACGGCGGTGGAGTCCACCAGGGAGACGAACCGGCGGGCGGCGGCGGTGTCACGGGTGACCACGGCCTCGGTGTGGCCGGAGGTCCAGCGGCGGATGTGGGCGACCGCCGCGTCCAGGTCGGGCACGACGGCGGCCGCGATGTCGTACGAGAGGTACTCGGTCGCCCAGTCCTCGTCGGTGGCCGGGACGACCTCGTCCGAGGCGGCCTGCCACGCCTTGTCGCCGTGCACGGTGACGCCGGCGTCGGCGAGCGCCTTGAGCGCGCGGGGCAGGAACTCGTCGGCGATGTCGCGGTGCACCAGCACGGTCTCGGCGGCGTTGCACACGCTCGGCCGCTGGGCCTTGGCGTTGATCAGGATCTCGACGGCCGTGTCGAGGTCGGCGGCCCGGTCCACGTACACGTGGCAGTTGCCGGTGCCGGTCTCGATGACCGGCACCGTCGAACCCTCGACGACG
Organism: Streptomyces durbertensis; assembly: GCF_014156695.1. GTDB lineage: Bacteria > Actinomycetota > Actinomycetes > Streptomycetales > Streptomycetaceae > Streptomyces > Streptomyces durbertensis. Next base: position 14,917 of record NZ_WMLF01000067.1, read on the forward strand.
GTCTTGATCAGCGAGGCGCCGCCCCGGGGGATCAGCACGTCGACGAGCCCGCGGGCGGTCATCAGCTCGGTGACGCTGTCGCGGCTCTCGCCGGGGACCAGCTGGACCGCGTCGGCGGGCAGCCCGGCCTCGACGACCGCGTCGCGCAGTACCGCGACCAGCGCGGTGTTCGAGGCGTAGGCGGAGGAGGAGCCGCGCAGCAGCACGGCGTTGCCGGACTTCAGGCAGAGCGCGGCGGCGTCCACGGTGACGTTGGGACGGGCCTCGTAGATGATGCCGACGACGCCGAGCGGCACCCGGATCTGGCGGAGTTCGAGCCCGTTGGGCAGCGTCGAGCCGCGCACGACCTCGCCCACCGGGTCGGGCAGGCCGACGACGTGGCGCACGTCGGCGGCGATGGCCGCGACCCGCTCGGGGGTCAGGGTGAGCCGGTCGATGATCGACTCGGCGGTGCCGGCGGCCCGGGCCTTCTCCACGTCCCGGCCGTTCGCCTCGACGATCTCGGCGGTCCGCGCCTCCAGCGCGTCGGCCATGGCGAGCAGCGCGCCGTCCCGCGCGGTACGCGGCAGCGGGGCGAGTACGGCGGCGGCCTCCCGGGCGCGGCGTGCGGTCTCCAGGACGGGTGAGTTCTGCGATGCGCTGCTCATGCGTTCAGCGTAGCCAGCGCAGGGCCCGGACCACGCACGGGTCCGGCACCCGAGACACCCGTCCCGCCCGGTGGACGGGCCCGGACAGGCCCTAGAAGGGATGGACGCCGACCGGTACCGCGGGCGGTGGCCCGTAGCCCTCCGCGACCCGCTGGTGGTAGGTCTCCCGGCCGATGACCTCGAGCCCGACGATCTCCCACGGTGGCAGCTTGGCCGTCGCCCGGTGCTCCCCCCACAGCCGCAGTGCGACGGCCGCCGCGTCGTGCAGGTCGCGCGCCTCCTCCCAGTAGCGGATCTCCGCGTGGTCGTTGGCGTACCTGCTGGTCAGCAGGAAGGGGTGGTCGTGGGCCAGTTGCTCCAGCGACCGGCGGACGTCGGCCAACGGCACCTCCACGCCGGCGACGCTGAGGGTGACGTGCCACAGCCGGGAGGTCTGCGCCTCCTCCCGGTGGTCCGACTCCCCTGCCGCGGTCGGCTTCTGGTCCCCGTTCCTGCGCTGGGGAGACCCCAGCTGGACGCTGGCCAGTCGTCTCATCGGTGGCCTCCTCACGTACGGCGCACGCCTCCGGGCGCTCCTCGGGTGGCGGTCCGCCGTCCACGGTCGGCGCCGCCCGGTCGCGTGTCCGCCTTCGCTGCTCGTTCTCCTGTGCGGTGGGTCGCGGGCCCGACTGCGCGTGCCCGCAACAAAGTTGACCAGTCCCGGCACGCCGGTGTGGGCGTTTTACCGAACGTGCCGCGCAAACGCCGGTCCGCGCCCGGGCGGAAGGCGCCGTTCGCGCCGCGCCCGGCCTGTCGTCGGCGACCGGTGCTCAGTGCAGGAGTACCAGGTCGTCACGGTGGACGATCTCACGTTCGTAGGCCGGTCCGAGCTCCTTGGCCAGCTCGCGCGTCGAACGTCCGAGCAGAGGGGGGATCTCGCGGGCGTCGAAGTTGACGAGGCCGCGTGCGACGGGTGTGCCCGCGCGGTCCCGCAGCTCGACCGGGTCGCCGGCGGAGAAGTCGCCCTCCACTCGTTCGACGCCGGCGGGCAGCAGGGAGGTGCGGCGCTTGACCACGGCCTCCACCGCGCCGTCGTCGAGGATGAGCGCGCCCTGCGGGGCGGAGGCGTGCGCCAGCCACAGCAGCCGGTTGGCCGAGCGGCGGCCGGTCGCGTGGAAGAAGGTGCCGGTGGCGCGGCCGGCCAGTGCGGCGGCGGCGCGGGAGGTGGAGGTGAGCACGACCGGGATGCCGGCGCCCGCGGCGATCCTGGCCGCGTCGACCTTGGTGACCATGCCGCCCGTGCCGACGCCCGCCGAGCCGACGCTGCCGATGGACACCTCGGCGAGGTCCCCCGGGCCGCGTACTTCCGGGATGAGCCGGGTGCCGGGGGTGCTGGGGTCGCCGTCGTAGAGGCCGTCGACGTCGGAGAGCAGGATCAGCAGGTCGGCCCTGACGAGGTGGGCGACCAGCGCGGCGAGGCGGTCGTTGTCGCCGAACCGGATCTCGTCGGTGGCGACGGTGTCGTTCTCGTTCACCACGGGCACCACACCCATCGCCAGCAGCTGGTCGAGGGTGCGGTAGGCGTTGCGGTAGTGGCCCCGCCGACTGGTGTCGTCGGAGGTGAGCAGGACCTGGCCGACGCGGCGCCCGTAGCGGGCGAAGGAGGCGGTGTAGCGGGCGACGAGCAGTCCCTGCCCGACGCTGGCGGCGGCCTGCTGGCGGGCGAGGTCGCGGGGGCGGCCGGGCAGCCCGAGCGGCGCGAGGCCGGCGGCGATGGCTCCGGAGCTGACCAGGACGATCTCCCGGTCCTCGTGTCCGGCGAGCACGTCGACGAGGGCGTCGACCCGGTCGGCGTCGAGTCCCCCGGCGGCGGTGGTCAGCGAGGAGGAGCCGACCTTGACGACAACGCGGCGCGCCTCGGTCACCTCGTGACGCGGCTCCCGTTCCTCCTGCTCCGGCACCTTCTTCTCTCCCTGCACACCGCTCGACCGCTGGTCCGCGCAGCACTGTACGTGACTCCCCCGTCGGACGTCGGAGGTGTCCACGGCCGGAGCG
>NZ_WMLF01000670.1 GCF_014156695.1 Streptomyces durbertensis
ATTGACACCTGTCGGACACCCCTACTTAACATGCATGTATAACCGCCGCAGCGGCCGGAGGGAGCGGGAAGAGGCCCGTCGCCCCACGACACGACCTCCACCCCCACCTCTCCCGGAGCAGCGGCCGGCACCACGCACAGTTACGCCAGGGGCACGACGTGCGGGCGTCCGGCGGCACCCCAGCCTCCCGCCCGTAGTCACGCCGGCACCACGTGAGAACAGGTCAATCGCGATGTCCATAGCACCGGCCGCTACCGGCCACACCCAGCGCACCAGCGACCTCTGGTGGCGCGACGCGGTGATCTACCAGGTGTACGTCCGCAGCTTCCTGGACAGCACCGGGGACGGCATCGGGGACCTCGCCGGCGTGCGTGCCGGACTGCCCTACCTGAAGAAGCTCGGCGTCGACGGCATCTGGCTGAGCCCCTTCTACCCCTCCCCGCAGCACGACCACGGCTACGACGTCGCCAACTACCGCGACGTCGACCCCGTCTACGGCGACCTGGAGGTCTTCGACCGGCTGATGGCCGACGCCCGCCGCATGGGCATCAAGGTCCTGCTGGACGTCGTCCCCAACCACTGCTCGAGCGAGCACCCCTGGTTCAGGGAGGCCGTCGCCGCCGGGCGCGGCAGCTACGAGCGGACCCGCTTCCACTTCGCCGACGGGCGCGGCGAGAACGGCGAGGAGCCGCCCAACAACTGGCGCGCGATGTTCGGCGGCCCCGCGTGGACGAGGGTCACCGAACCCGACGGCACCCCCGGCCAGTGGTACCTGCACCTGTTCACCCCGCAGCAGCCCGACCTGAACTGGCGGAACCCGGAGATCCCCGACTCCTTCGACGCCATCCTGCGGTTCTGGCTGGACCGGGGCGTGGACGGCTTCCGCATCGACGTCGCCGCCGGCCTCTACAAGCACCCCGAGCTGCCCGACTCCGACGACCCGGAGGCCGACGAGCGCTCCCGCGACTCGGTCAACCCGCTCGCCTGGAACCAGCCCGAGGTGCACAACGTGTGGCGGCACTGGCGGTCGGTCTGCGAGGAGTACACCGCGCGCGACGGCCACGACCGGCTGCTGGTCGGCGAGGTGTCCGTGCCCACCGCCCGTGAGCACGCCCTGTACGTGCGCCCCGACGAGCTGCACCAGGCGTTCTTCTTCGACCTGCTCGGCGCCCCGTGGGACGCCGACGCCTTCCACAAGACCATCAACGAGGCGATGCGGGACATCGCCGGCACCGGCTCCACCGTCACCTGGGTGCTCAACAACCACGACCAGGTGCGGACCGTCACCCGGTACGCCGGCGAGCCCGGCCCCGAGGGCAGCGGCCTCGGCTCCGCCCGGGCCCGCGCCGCCGCGCTGCTGATGCTGGCGCTGCCCGGCGCCGCCTACATCTACCAGGGTGAGGAGCTGGGCCTGCCGGAGGTCGTCGACCTGCCGGACGAGGTCCTCACCGACCCGATCTTCCACCGCACCGGAAGCCGCAAGCGCATCCGCGACGGCTGCCGCGTACCCCTGCCGTGGTCCGGCCACGCCTCCCCGTTCGGGTTCAGCTCCGGCGCGGAGGGCGCCCGGCCGTGGCTGCCGCAGCCCGACTGGTTCGCCGAGCACGCCACCGACCGCGCCCTCGCCGACACCCGCTCGTTCTGGCACCTCTACCGCGACGGCCTCCAGCTGCGGCGCGGCCTGCCGCAGCTCGGCGAGGGCACGCTGCGCTGGCTGGACTCCGAGCCCGAGGTGCTGGCGTTCGAACGCGGCGACGGCCTGGTCTGCGCCATCAACTTCGGCACCGGGCCGACCGCCGCGCCCGTCTCCGGCACGCCGCTGCTCTCCAGCGGCCCCTGCCCGGCGGGCGTCCTGCCCGGCTCCACCGCCGCCTGGTGGCTCACCGACGGAACCATCGGGTGACCCGCCGCCGGCCGCCGGAGGCCCCCTGACCCCACGCGTCCCGTCCCTCCTACCC
>NZ_WMLF01000671.1 GCF_014156695.1 Streptomyces durbertensis
GCATCCGGACGGCACGATCCGTTTTGTGAAGACGGCGCTCGAGGTGTTCTCGGCGCACTTCTCCGCGCACGCGCTGGGCACCGACTGCGGCCTTCCGGTGACCGGTGTGCTGCCGGTGTCGAAGGAGGCTCCCCCCGAGGTCAAGGCCCTGCCGTCGGCGAGCAGCCCCAAGGCGCTGCCGGGGCGGGAGACCGAGCCGGCCGAGAAGCTGCTCGTCGACTGGACGCTGTGTCAGGGGCACGGGCTGTGCGCGGACGCCGCCCCGGGTGTGATCCGGCTGGGCGAGGACGGCTACCCGCAGCGCGCGGTCTCCGCGGTGCCGCCGGAGCTGCGCGCCGAGGCTCTACGCGCGGTGCGTCGCTGCCCGGCACTGGCGTTGCGCCTCCAGAGCTGATCAGAGCTACCGGAGCCGACCCGCTGCCATCACCCGGCGCCGCTCCTGCCACACGGCGGGAGCGGCGCCGGTGTTTTGTGACGAGGTGACAATTCCCGCCGACCGGGGGTCCTTGCTGAACGCGTTCGGGGCGGCCGCCGTACCCCCTGTCGACGGACGACCGCCGGCGCCCCAGGCGAAGCCGGACGGTCGGAAGTGAAGCAGACGGAAAGCGGCCGGAGAACGCCGGTCGAGCACACCATCAGGAACTGGAGGGGAAGGCCATGAGGAACCGGCGGACCGTGTGGGTCGGGGCGGTGGTGGCCGCGCTCGTCGCGGCGACGAGCGCGTGCGGCGGCAACTCCGACGAGGGCCAGGGCGTCACGCCGGCCGGTGAGAGCTCCTCGCTGGCCCCTGATCTGGCCACCGGCGGCTACGGCGCGGGAGCCGGCGCCGACCAGGCCGGCGCCCCCAGTCGGAGCGGACCGGCCGGCACGCTGGTACTCCGCGAGGACAACAAGCTCGGTGAGATCGTCACCGACAGCGCCGGTTGGACGCTGTACCGCTTCGAGGAGGACTCCGCGAAGCCGCCGCGCACCACCTGCGAGGGCGACTGCGCCAAGGCATGGCCTCCCGTGCCGGCCGACGACGCGGCGGCCGCCGGCGGCATGGACCCCGAGCTGCTGGGCAGCGTGAAGCGGGCCGACGGCACCGCGCAGCTGACCCTCGGCGGCTGGCCCGTCTACCGCTACGCGCAGGACACCGCGCCGGGCGACACCAAGGGCCAGGGCGTCGGCGGCAACTGGAACGTGCTGGCGGCCGACGGCGGCAAGGCGTCGGTCCAGGACAGCGGCGGCTCCTCCGACGACGCCCCGGGCGCGGGCGAGGACGACGCGGGTTCGGCCCCGGCCGGCGGTGCGCCCGACAGCGGCGACGAGCAGACCCAGCTGTCCGCGGTGAAGGACCCGGCGCTGGGGACGATCGTCGCCGACGGCCAGGGCCGCACGTTGTACCGTTTCGACAAGGACACCGCCTGGCCGATGAAGTCCAACTGCGAGGGCGAGTGCCTGGAGACGTGGAAGCCGGCGAAGCCGGTGGACAAGGCCGCGCTCAAGGGGGTCGACCCGAAGATGATCTCCACGCTCAAGCGGTCGGACGGCACCAGGCAGCTGGCGATCGACTGCTGGCCGGTGTACTGGTTCACCGGTGACAAGGAGGCCGGCGACACCACCGGTCACGGTGTGGGCGGCGTGTGGTGGGCGGTCACCCCGGACGGCAAGAAGGCCAACGGCGGTGCTCCGGCCAAGCCCTGACGGCCCGTGAGCGGACGGGGGCGGCCGGGGCGGCCGCCCCCGTCCGGGCGTTCGGGCCCGCCGGGTGGGGAAGTTCAGGTCCGAACCATTGACGCACTGGTCTAGTCCTTCTAGCGTGCCGGTACGGCTGACCGAGGGTTTCACCGCCCTCGGTGCGCCCGCTCCCCCGGGTGTGGGCGCCCGTCCCCCACCTCGCGAGGAGCCCAGAAGATGTCGGGCAGTACCAGCAGCAGGGGCCCGACGCCCCGCCGACGGCCACCCGCCGCAGTC
>NZ_WMLF01000672.1 GCF_014156695.1 Streptomyces durbertensis
CGACCCCGGTATGACCTCCACGATCCGGGCCGTCGTCGGCCTGCTCTGCGCGGTGGGCCTGGCGCTCGCCGCACCCGTGACGGCCGTCGCCGGGCAGGCGTCCCAGCCGGCGGCGCACGCGGGTGTCGAGTTGCAGCGCGGGTACCAGGGGCCGTTCGCGACGTTCGAGCAGTGCCACGCGGAGAACGTGCGCTGGGGGCGGACCCATGTGGTCAACGAGTGCTTCTACTGGGGTGGCAGCGGCGCGCCGCGCGGCTGGTACTTCTACGTCTTCGGGCCGCGCGGCTGAGCGGCGGCTGAGTGACAGCGCTCGGCCGCCCCTCGGCGACCGCCGTTGATCCGGTTTGATCGGATACGTCTATCATTTTTCGGAGGTGTCCCCGAGAGAACCTCGTGAGCGATGAGCAAGACCCAGCCCAGGAACCCCGTGGCGCGCAATCACTCCGCGCGCGCCGCCGCCACGGCGAAGGCGCGGCAGCCGAGCCTCGCCCAGTTGCGGGCGTTCGACGCCGTCGCTGAGCATCTGCACTTCCGGGAGGCGGCGGCCGAGATCGGTATGAGCCAGCCGGCGCTGTCGGGGGCGGTGGCCGCGCTGGAGGAGGCGCTGGGGGTGCAACTGCTGGAGCGGACGACGCGGAAGGTGCTGCTGTCGCCGGCCGGGGAGCGGCTGGCGGTGCGGGCGCGGGCGGTGCTGGACGCCGTCGGGGAGCTGCTGGAGGAGGCGGAGGCGGCGCGGGCGCCGTTCACCGGGACGCTGCGGCTCGGCGTGATCCCCACGTGTGCGCCGTATCTGCTGCCGACGGTGCTGCGGCTGGTGCACGAGCGGTACCCGGAGCTTGATCTTGAGGTGCACGAGGAGCAGACGGCGTCGCTGCTGGACGGGCTGACGTCGGGGCGGCTGGATCTGCTGCTGCTGGCGGTGCCGGTGGGGACGGGTGAGTCCGCCGGTGGGGCGGTGCTCAGCCTGCCGCTGTTCGACGAGGACTTCGTGCTGGTGCTGCCGAGGGACCACGAGCTGGCGGGCCGGGACGACGTGCCGAGGGAGCGGCTGCGGGAGCTGCCGTTGCTGCTGCTGGACGAGGGGCACTGCCTGCGGGACCAGGCGCTGGACGTGTGCCGGGAGGCCGGGCGGACCGAGGGCGCGCCGGTGACGACCACGGCGGCGGGTTTGTCGACGTTGGTGCAGCTGGTCGCCGGGGGCATGGGGGTGACGCTGCTGCCGCGTACCGCGCTGCACGTGGAGACGGCACGCAACGAGCTGCTGGCGACGGGCAGCTTCGCCCGGCCCGCGCCCAGCCGGCGCATCGCGCTGGCGATGCGGCCGGGCACGGCGCGGCGGGAGGAGTTCGAGGCGTTCGCGGAGGCGCTGCGCGGTGCGCTGAGTGCGCTGCCGGTCCGGTCGGTGGCGGACGGGGCCGCGGAGCCTGAGGCGGCCTGAGCCTGAGGTGGCCTGAGCCGGACCGGCCGCCGCCGGGGTTCAGGAGTCGACGGGCCTGGGCGGCTCGTGGAGGCCGAAGGGCGTGCCCTGGTCGTCGCGGCAGAGCTTGAAGCGGCCGAAGCGGGCGACGGTCTCGGCGTCCTCGCCTCCCAGGTCGGTGCCTTCGACGGTGCCGCCGAGTTCGCGTACGCGCCTGGTGGCGGCGTTGATGTCGTCGACGGCGAAGAAGAGATACGGGCCGGCGCCCGGGTCTCCGCCGTGCAGGCCGCCGGGCAGGGTGGAGGTGCCGACCGTGTAGCCCTCGCCGGAGGGGCCCGGGCTGATCGTCCAGCCGAAGAGTTCACCGAAGAAGACGCGGGCGCGTTCCACGTCCTCGACGCCCATTTCGAAGAAGGTCGGTCCGCCGTCCATCAGGGCTCCCTTCGCGCGACGGGCGGCCCGGGGGTGATGCCGCCGGGCGGCCCTTCTCGCAGCGTAGGGCGGCCCGGTCGGCCTCGCGCGTCGGACGATCCGGGGG
>NZ_WMLF01000673.1 GCF_014156695.1 Streptomyces durbertensis
GCGACGGTGTCGTTCGGGAGGTGGCGTCCCGTCAGCCCTGCGGCTTCGGCGAGCGGGCGCAGCACGTCCGTCTCCAGGTCGCCGTCGGCGCACTCCCCCACCAGTTCGTCGCGGTGGACGGCGAACCAGTGCGGGGCGAAGGAGCCGCGCAACTCGGGTGAGTAGGCGTCGAGTTCGTGGGCGGACGCCTCCTCGCGGCTTTTCGGCGCGGGGTGGAAGGGGTGGCCGAGGAGCAGGGCCTGCTCGCTGTCGAGGAACGGGGTGGGTCCGGTGGCGGCCTCCCCTTCCGCGCGGCGTGCGGTCAGGTGGGCGGCGGTGCGCTGGGCGGAGTTGAGCACCCGGCCGACGGCGTCCGCGCCGAGCTGCGGGGGTACGCCGCGTCCCACGGTGGTCTCCCGGATGGCGGCGGCGGCCACCAGCGCGACGTCGGCGGGCGTGGCGCCGCCGTCGGCGCCGAGCAGCCGCGCGGGGCCGAAGCGGTGCCATCCGGTGGCGGAGCGGTGCCGCACCGGGACGCCCAGCCTCACGCCGCTGGCGGGCATCGTGAGGACCAGCTGCTCGCCGGTGGCGGGCACGTCGGTGCCGGTCTCCCGGACGTAGGCCCGCAGCAGGCTCTCGGCGGCCAGCGCGTCGGCGGCGAGCAGCGGATCGGGGTGGTCCAGCGGATCGGCCGCGGACTGCGGGTCTGTCATGTGCGTCACTCTCGTCTCCACCTGGTCGGGCGCGATCCGTCGGTCGGGCATCCGGTCAGAGCATGTGGCGGGCGGCCGGCGGGTGGCCGAGGAAGTGCGGCATGGCGAACTCCCAGCCGTAGGAGCCGGCGTAGGGGAACACCACGAGGTCCCCGGCGCGCACCCGGTCCACGTGGACGTCGCGCAGCAGGGTGTCCTCGGGGGTGCACAGTTCGCCGACGACGGTGAGCCGGGTGTCGGCGACCTCCGGCCTGGGCAGGTCGGCCGGCCAGTGCGGCACCGGGAGGACGGCGATGTTGTGCACGATGTCCCAGGAGGTGGGCAGCTGGAAGTGGTTGATGCCGCCGCGCAGCATGGCGTAGGCGTGGCCGTAGGAGGTCTTCACGTCCGTGACCTCGGCGGCGTACCAGCCGCAGTCGGCGACGAGGAAGCGGCCGGGCTCCAGCACCACGCGCACCCCGCCCGGCGGCGGGCACTGGGCGATCAGCTCGCCGAAGCGCTTGGTGTCGAACGGCTCCTCGCCCTCGAAGTTGACGCCGATGCCGCCGCCGATGTCGATCTGCCGCAGGTCGATGCCGTGCTCGACGGCGGTCGCCGTGCTCCACTCGACGCACCAGCGCAGGTAAGCGGCCTGGCTGTCGGCGTCGAGGTTGTTGGAGGCGGCGTGGATGTGGAAGCCCACGATGTCCAGACCGGGCAGCGCGCGGGCGGCGCGCAGCACCTCGGGCACGTCCGGCTCGGCGACGCCGAACTGGCTGGGCTGGCCGCCCATGTGGAGCGATCCGGTGACGGGTATCTCGGCGGGGTTGACGCGCAGCGCGACACGGGCGGTGACACCCTCGGCGACCGCGAGGGCGCTGATCCGGTGCAGTTCCAGCAGGCTCTCGGCGTTGATCGCCGCCACGTCCGCCCGCACCAGGTCGGTCAGGACGGGCAGCGACTTGGCCGGGCCGGCGGCGACGATCGGCGCGGGGCCGGCCCCGCGTACCGGCAACGCGTCGAGTGCCAGGTTGAGTTCGCTGCGGGAGGCGACCTCGAAGCCGTGCACGTGCGGGGCGAGGGCCGCCAGCACGCCGGGGTAGGCGTTGGCCTTGACCGCGTAGTAGACCTCCGCCCACTCGGGCAGGGCGTCGCGCAGTTCGCGGGCGCGGCCGGCGGCGATCTCGCCGTCGTAGAGGTAGGCGGCCAGCGGTTCCCCGCCCGTCGAGGCGAGTTCGAGCAGCCGCTCCCGCACCCGCGCGGGGACGGTGTCGAGC
>NZ_WMLF01000674.1 GCF_014156695.1 Streptomyces durbertensis
GCACCCCCCTGCGCGTCGCCACCACCCCCTACGAACGCGACCTCCCCCACGTCAAACACGTCGGCCTCCTCGGCGCCGTCCACCACCTCCGCGCCGCCCGCCGCGCCGGCCACGACGACGCGCTCTTCGTCGACCGCACCGGCGCCGTCAGCGAAGGCCCCACCTGGAACATCGGCTTCGTCCGCGACGACCGGGTGCACTGGCCCGACGCCCACGCCCTCCCCGGCGTCACGATGCGCCTCCTCGCCGACGAGTTCGGCCACACCACCGCCCGCGTGACGCCCGCCGACCTCACCGACGTCGACGCCGCCTTCGCCACCAACGCCGTCACCGGAGTCCGCCCCCTCAGCCGGATCGACCACACACCCCTCGCCACCGACCACCCCCTCCTCGACCGCCTCACCCGGCACCACGACCGTCTGCCCGACGAAGCCCTCTGATCGCACAACCCTGCGGAAAAAGGGCCCCGTTACCCGCAACGCCCGTAATCACCCGCAGCGCGGCAGCAGGTTGTAACGGCCCTGTGCGCGTCCGTCACCGGAGCTTGCGGTCGACTCCCTCCGCAGGTCAGGGTGGTTACGGTCGGGCCTGCGTGCGGCGATAGGGTCGGCGTGCTCGCGTTAGGTCAGTTGTTCGGGGGAGTTCTGCCATGGCGATCATGTTGCCGGAAGAGCTGGAGTGGGTCCTCAACATCCTGGGCTTCAACTGGCCCGAGGCCAACGAGGACAAGCTCATGGAGTCCGCTCAGGCCTGGCGCCAGTTCGCCATGGACCTCGAGACCCTCCAGGCGACCGGCAACAGGTCCGCCGGCAACGTCCTCTCCGAGAACTACGGCAAGTCCGTCGAAGGCTTCGACAAGACCTGGCGCGAGTTCTCCGGCAGCGAGCGCGGCTACTTCGACGACGCCCGGACCGCCGCGCTCATCGTCGCCTTCGCGCTGGACGCCGTCGCGGCGATCGTCATCGCCTGCAAGATCGCCGTCATCATCCAACTGATCATTCTAGCGGTCCAATTGATAGCCGCCGCGGCGGCCGCCCCGTTCACCCTCGGCATATCCGCCGTCGCCAGCGCCGGCATCACCCAGGCCATCAGACTGGTCGTCCGACAACTGCTGAAGATGCTGCGCGACGCCATCGTCAGCACCATCGTCGACGCCCTCCGCGAAACCGCGATGAAGGCCATCCAGGCCATCGCCCAGGACCTCATGCGGCAGGCCACCAACGTCCACTTCGGCGCCCAGGACGGCATCGACGTCGGCAACGCCGTCAACGCGGGCTACGACGCCGGCCGCCAGGAACTCAAGGACCAGTGGGACAACAAGGGCGAGAACTTCCGCGACAACTTCCTCTCCTCCGGCGCCGGAACCGCCCGCCAGAACATCGAACGATCCGGCAACAACGCCCTGGGCTGGGGCAACAACGACTCCGGCTCGGGCTCGAACTCCGACTCCAACTCCGGTTCCGGCACGACCAACGAGGGCTCCTCCGGAACCTCGGGCACCGGTTCCGGCACCGGTAGCGGCAGCAGCGGCGATGGTGGCGGAGGCGGCGGCACGGGTGCGACCTCCGGCACCGGCTCGGGCTCCGGGTCCGGCGACGCAGGCAGCAGCGGTAGCGGCGGGACAGGCACCGGCTCGGCCGCCGGCGGCACGACCACCACCGGCGGCGGCACGCCCACCAACACCACCGGAACCAGCAGCTCCAACGGCAGCGGCAACCCCAACACCTCCACGACCACCCCCACCGGCGGCGACACCGCCACCTCCAACGGCTCGGACGGAAACACCGGCTCCGACAGCCGCAGCCACTTCCCACGCCCGACCGACACCACCGGGCAGGACTACACCCCCAACCCCTTCGACGCGCCCCGCTCCGAGTCGAACCAGAACACCACCACTCCCGACACCGACTCGTCGTCCCCCACCACCCGCACGCCCGACGCCGAAAC
>NZ_WMLF01000675.1 GCF_014156695.1 Streptomyces durbertensis
GTACCAGGTGCCGCTGTCGCATGAGGGGGCGGGTGCGCTGGTCGCCTTCTGGGGGCGGCGGAGGGAGGACGGCACGCTCGTTCATGACTTCACGGATCCGTTGCACGAGGACGACGAGGACGGGACCCAGGGGTGGGACACGCGCTTTCTCGGTGACCTGTACCAGGACCTGAGTGAGGACGCGCAGAAGCGGTACGCGCTGCTGCAGACGCCGGAGTTCGTGGAGGAGTTCATCCTTGACCGGACGATGACGCCCGCGCTGCGCGAGTACGGCTTCAAGGACCTGAAGATGATCGACCCCACGTGCGGGTCGGGGCACTTCGTGCTGGGCGCGTTCAAGCGGCTGGTGGAGGAGTGGGCGAACAAGGCCCCGACGGTGGATGTTCACGAGCGGGTGCGGGCTGCGCTCGACTCCGTACATGGAGTGGACATCAACCCGTTCGCGGTGGCCATTGCGCGGTTCCGTCTGCTGGTTGCGGCCATGGCTGCCGCGAACGTGCGGACGATGAGCAAGGCGGCGCGGTATGAGTGGCCGGTCCACCTGGCGGTGGGCGACTCGCTCATCAAGTCCCGTCAGTTGGAGCTCACGCTGGACGGGAAGGAGGCGGAGGATCCGCTGGCCTCGTTCGCGTATCGCACGGAGGACTGGCTGGAGCACCCGGACATCTTGAAGCCGGGGCGGTATCACGTGGTTGTGGGGAATCCGCCGTACATTACCGTGAAGGACAAGGAGCTCAACCAGCGATACCGGGAGATGTACAAGGAGGTGTGCCACAAGGAGTACGCGCTCACTGTGCCGTTTGCGCAGCGGTTCTTCGAGCTATCCAAGAACGGCGACCCCGAGACTGGCCGGGGTTACGGCATGGTCGGGCAGATCACCTCCAACTCGTTCATCAAGCGCGAGTTCGGTGTGCATCTGATCCAGGCGTACTTCGGGCATCAGGTTGAGCTGACGGAGGTCATCGACACCTCGGGCGCATTTATTCCGGAACATGGCACGCCCACTGTGATCCTCATCGGACGACGGCGGGGCGGGCAGCACCGTACGGCGACGGTGCGAACGGTACGGTCGGTGCAGGGAGAGCCGGGTCCTCCCGACGACGCAGCTAAGGGGCATGTGTGGTCGGCGATTGTCGACCAGATCGACAAGCCGGGCATCCCGGGTAAATGGGTGTCTGCGGGCGATCTCGATCGGAAACGCTACTTCGCCAAGCAGCCTTGGGTGCTCGCGGACGGTGGACAAGAGCTGATTGAGAAGCTTGAAGCAGCAGGTGGCCCGAAGCTCCGCAATCGGGCAAAGCGCTTCGGGTACACGGGGCAGACGAACGCGGACAGCCTCATGATCGCCAATCGGGCTGCATGGCTTCGTCGCGGAGGCGAGGAGAAGCTCGGGCGCGTGCTTGTGCTTGGTGACGAGTTGCGCGACTGGTTCCACTCGGAGGGTGCTTTCACTTTCTTTCCGCACGAGGAGGCCTCGGAAAAGTTCAAGCTGTTGCCTCTCCCTGAGCGCGCCGGCGCGTACAAGTGGATGTGGCCAGCTCGGACGACATTGGGCCACCGTGCGACCTTCTCCAAGGGGACGTATTTTTCGGATGGGAGGCCTTGGTATGAGTGGCACCAGGTCACTTCTAGCCCAGGTAGCCATCCATGGTCCATCGCGTTCGCGGAGATCACTACGCATAACCACTTTGCCTTGGACCGTGATGGGAAGGTCTTCAACAGGACTGCGCCTGTGGTGAAGCTGCGCGAGGATGCTTCTGAAGAGGAGCATCTGCAGTTGCTCGGGGTGCTTAATAGCTCCACTGCCTGCTTCTGGCTAAAGATGGTTAGCCACGACAAGGGCAGCCAAGGGGTCAATGAGGGCTACAAGTCACAAGCTTGGGAACGGTTCTACGTCTTCACCAGCACAAAGCTGCAGGGCCTCCCCTTGCCCCCGGTCTACC
>NZ_WMLF01000676.1 GCF_014156695.1 Streptomyces durbertensis
GGCGTTCCCTGGGGTGGTCGGTGAACGTCATGGCGGTTGCCTTCCCGGCCTCGACGGCCTGTTGACTCGCTGCCCTGCCGGTCCGGGCCGCCGCGTCGACCCGGTGGTCGTGCGCGGGCCCGCCGGCGGTCACCGGTGCAGCGGGTTGGCGATCGTCACGTACACGGACTGGGTGTCGACCGGCCCCACCAGCTCGTCCAGGCCGTGGAGTCGGGTGAGCAGATTGGCCTTGCAGCGCAGCGACGGCGCGTGGAGGAGGTGGTCGGTCACCGGCGAGGCGTCGCCCGCGGCCTCGGTGGTGAGGAAGGTGCGCAGGGCGGCGAGCAGCAGCCGCTCGTCGGCGAGCCGCGCGGAACCGAAGGCGCCGACGAGTCCGAGCACGTTGTTGACGAGCAGGTAGTAGGTGAAGCGTTCGTCGACGACGGCGTCGCTCACAAAGCTGTCGCTGGCCTCGCCGAGGCCGGGCAGGCGGCGTTCCAGCCGCTCGCGGTGGGAGGCGCGGAAGTAGTAGCCCTGGTTGTCGCGGTAGCGTCCGCCGCGCGGCCAGCCGGCCTCGTCGAGGAGGACGAGGGTGTTCTGCTGGTGTGCCTCCAGCGCCACTCCGGCGACCGCGTCGAGCCGGAGCACGGGCGCGACGACCGTACCGAGGTAGCGCAGGAACCACTCGGTGGCGACGGCGGCGGGCGGCCGTCCGGTCCGGGCGGCCAGTCCCGCCACGAGGCGGACGAGCGGGGAGCGGAGTCGGGCCGGGTCGTCCGGCCAGGGCCTGGGAGAGGTGAGCGCGGCGAGGCAGACAGCGTGGTCGTCGGGCCCGAAGGGGTTGTGGCGGAGCACGGTGTCCAGGCCGGGCAGCGGGCGGCCGTCCTGGTCGTCGACGCCGATCCACGCCGGGTCGCGCACGATGTCGAAGTCCGCGCCGCCGGGGAGCGCCGCCCGCCACTCCTCCGCGAGCCCGGTGCGCAGCAGGCGGTGCACCTCGAGGCCGCGCAGCAGTTCCTTGCGCAGGTTCTCCCGGCGGGAGTTGGTGATGCGCACCGACAGCGACAGCTTGAGCATGGCGGCGGCGCCCGGTCGATAGACCGTGCGGACGGAGGAGGTGGGGTGCCAGTGGGCGCCGCGCGGGCCGAGGTCGTGGAGCAGGCCCTTGTCCAGGAGGGCCGCGATCTCGGGGCGGTGCCGTGCCTCGCGGGCCTGCCAGGGGTGCAGCGGCAGGAGGGCGCTGTCTTCGGGGAGGCCGGCGAGGTCGCCGACCAGTTCGGCGGTGAGGCGTTCGGCGGGCACGACCCTTCCGCCCCGGTGCCAGGCCGAATCGGCGGCGAGCGCCCGGCGGTCGACGGCGAACCAGTGCAGCCGGAAGGCACCGTGGATTTCGGGCGAGTACCGCCTGGTCTCGCCGTCGGACAGGCCGGTGCGGCTCTTGGGCGCCGGGTGCAGCGGGTGGCCGAGCAACAGGGACTGTTCGGCGGTGAGGAAGGGGTCGGCGCCGGGCGGCGGGCCAGGGTAGGCGCGGCGCTCGGTGAGGAACAGGGCGGTGTGCCGCAGGGAGTCGGCGACGCGCGCCACCAGGTCGACGCGGTCCGCCAGGTCGCTGGCGGGGCCCGGGATGGTGGCGGGGTCCGGGCCCGCGGCGGGGTCCGGGATGGATGTCGGCGGCGCGGACGGGAGCGGGCGGGTGCCCTGGGCGCCGGTGGCGGGATTCCGTTCCTGGTGGGCCTGCCGGGACTGGTGGGCCTGGGCCCGGCGGCCGAGCAGCGCGGCGAACTCGGTCTCGTTCGGGGTGATCACATCGGCCAGCTTGAGCAGGCCGATGGTCGAGGGCGCGTCGGCCGGTGCGGTGTTGAGCACGGTGGTGACACCGGCCTCGCGGGCCGTGGCCAGCGCCGCTTCGATGGTCTGCACCGGCGATTCCAGCTGTACCAGCACCACCTTGGCG
>NZ_WMLF01000677.1 GCF_014156695.1 Streptomyces durbertensis
ACGTACATCCGTCGTACCGCTCGGTGACGTTTTCCGGCTGCGCCGGGAGGTGCTGCGGCCGGGGCTGCCGGAGGATTCGGCCCGTTTTGCCGAGGACGAGCTGCCCGGCGCGTTCCACGTCGCGGCGTACGGGGAGGACGCCGGCGGCGTCCCCGAGGTGCTGGGCTGCGGCAGCTTCTACCCCGAGCCGTTCCCGGCGGCGGGTGAGGCGGCCGGTGAGGCGGCCGGTGAGGGTGTCGGTGAGGCGGCGGGAGAGGTCGCGTACCGGATCCGGGGGATGGCGAGTGCGGCGCGGGCGCGCGGCCGGGGTTACGGCGCCGCCGTGCTGGCCGCCGGCGAGGCGGAGGCGCGGCGCCGGGGCGCCGACGTGATGTGGTGCAACGGACGTACCGAGGCCCGCGCCTTCTACGAGCGGCACGGCTACCGCACGGTCGGCGCGGAGTTCGAGATCGAGGGCGTCGGGCCGCACCACGTCTTCCGCCGCGAGCTGGGCTGAGCACCGGGCCGCCGGGCCCGTGGGGCGGGCGCGGCGACGGGAGCTTCGGCGTGAGCCGTAGACTTGGCGCGTGGCGGGAAGGATCAACGACGAGGACGTGCGGGCGGTACGGGACGCCATCCCGGTGGACGCCGTCGTCTCGGAGTACCTCCAGCTGCGGCCCGGCGGCGGCGGGAACCTGAAGGGGCTGTGCCCCTTCCACGACGAGAAGTCGCCGTCCTTCCACGTGAGCCCGGCCAAGGGCCTCTTCCACTGCTTCGGCTGCCAGGAGGGCGGCGACATCATCGCGTTTGTGATGAAGGTCGACCACCTCAGCTTCGCGGAGGCCGTGGAGCGCCTGGCGGCGCAGGCCGGCATCACGCTGCGCTACGAGGAGGGCGGCTACGGCCGGGCGAGCCAGCAGGGCGAGCGGACCAGGCTGGTGGAGGCGCACAAGGCGGCGGCGGTGTACTACGCCGAGCAGCTGGACTCGCCGGAGGCGCAGATCGGCAGGGTGTTCCTGGCCGAGCGCGGCTTCGACCAGGACGCGGCGCGGCACTTCGGCGTCGGCTACGCGCCGGCCGGCTGGGACCATCTGACCCGCTTCCTGCGCGGCCGCGGGTTCACCGATCGTGAGCTGGTGCTCTCGGGGCTGGCGCAGGACGGGCGGCGCGGCCCGATCGACCGCTTCCGGGGCCGGCTGATGTGGCCGATCCGCGACATCACCGGTGAGGTGGTGGGTTTCGGCGCGCGGAAGCTGCGTGAGGACGACAACGGCCCCAAGTACCTCAACACCCCCGAGACGCCGATCTACCGCAAGTCGCAGGTGCTGTACGGCATCGACCTGGCGAAGAAGGACATCGCCAAGGAGGGCCGGGCGGTGGTCGTCGAGGGCTACACCGACGTCATGGCCTGCCACCTGGCCGGGGTGACGACGGCCATCGCGACGTCCGGAACGGCGTTCGGCGAGGGCCACATCAAGATCCTCCGCCGGCTGCTGATGGACAACTCCCGCACCGAGGTGATCTTCACCTTCGACGGCGACGCGGCCGGTCAGAAGGCCGCGCTGCGGGCGTTCGAGGACGACCAGAAGTTCGCCGCCCGCACCTCGATCGCGATCACCCCGGGCGGTATGGACCCCTGCGAGCTGCGGCTCGCCAAGGGGGACGCGGCGGTCCGCGAGCTGGTGGACGGCAGGTCGCGGCTGTTCGAGTTCGCGCTGCGGCAGGTCGTCGACCAGCACGACCTGGACAGCGCGGAGGGCCGCTCGGCGGCGCTGGAGGCGGCCGCCCCGATCGTCGCCCGGATCAAGGACGGTTCGCTGCAGCACGAGTACGCGGTGCGGCTGGCCGGTCTGCTCGGCATCCTGGACACCCAGTTCGTGGTGCGGCGGATCGGCCAACTGGCCCGTTGGAAGCGGGAGAACGGCCGGGGCGGGCAACCGG
>NZ_WMLF01000678.1 GCF_014156695.1 Streptomyces durbertensis
GCCCCCGGCCGCCACCCGCCCGGCACCGCCGGCGGACCCCGGGGGCGGGGCCGCCGACCCGGGCGACGGGCCCGAGCCGACCGCCCCCGTGGTCGCCCTCTCCCCCTCCCTGCGCACCGAGGGCAGCGGCGGCGCCTCCGCCGACCTGTTCCGCCAGTACCTGCGGGAGATCGGCCGCATCCCGCTGCTGACGGCCGCCGAGGAGGTCGAGCTGGCGCGCCGGGTCGAGGCAGGCCTCTTCGCCGAGGAGAAGCTGAGCTCCGCAGACGGCCGGCTCGACACCCGCCTCGCACTCGACCTCGACCGACTGGTCGTCCTCGGCCGACTCGCCAAGCGCCGGCTCATCGAGGCGAACCTGCGGCTCGTGGTGTCCGTCGCGAAGCGCTACGTGGGACGCGGCCTGACCATGCTCGACCTCGTCCAGGAGGGCAACGTCGGCCTGATCCGCGCGGTGGAGAAGTTCGACTACACCCGCGGCTTCAAGTTCTCGACGTACGCGACGTGGTGGATCCGCCAGGCGATGTCCCGCGCGCTCGCGGACCAGGCCCGGACGATCCGCGTCCCCGTGCACGTCGTCGAACTGATCAACCGGGTGGTCCGGGTCCAGCGCGCCTACCTCCAGGAACGCGGCCACGAACCGACCGCCGAACAGGTCGCCGGCTACCTCGGCATCACCGCCGACCGCGTCCGCGAGGTGCTGCGGCTCGCCCAGGAGCCGATCTCGCTGCACGCCACCGTCGGCGAGGAGGACGACGTGCACCTCGCCGACCTGATCGAGGACGGCGACGCCCCCTCCCCCGCCGAGTCGGCGGCGTTCCTCCTGCTCCGCCAGCACCTGGAGGCGGTGCTGTCCACACTCGGCGAGCGCGAACGCAGGGTCGTCCAGCTCCGCTACGGGCTCGTCGACGGCCAGCCGCGCACCCTGGAGGAGATAGGCCGCCTCTTCGGCGTCACCCGCGAACGCATCCGCCAGATCGAGGCCAAAACCCTCAACAAGCTCCGCCACCACACCTACGCCGGCCAACTCCGCGGCTACCTGGATTGATCCGCGGGGCGCACACGTCGCGCAGGTCCACGGCACGGGGTACTCGGCTGCGTGCGAACTCGTCGGCAGACGATCGTCCGTACTTGCTGCATGCAATCCGATGCATATACCGTTGAATGCATGGACGCAGGCGGTGAGGGCTACGTGATCGAGGTGGAGCCCGAGGTGCGGGACTGGTTGGAACTGCTGCCGTTTCGCCTCTACCGCAGAGTCGAGGACAAGGCGGACCGTCTGCTGGCCGAACCCACGACGCTCGGTGAACCGTACTCGCGCCACCTGGGCGGCAAGCTACGTGAACTGCGGGTAACCCTTGACGGTGATGCCGTCCGCATCCCCTACTGGCTCGCGTCCCGGACCGACGCATCGTGCTGCTGACCGTCTTCCGCAAGACCAGGATGCACGAAGCCGCCGAGATCGAACGAGCCCACCAGGTCCAGAAGACCTGCGAGGCCGAGCACGGCCCCGCCCAGCACACGTACGACCGCGTCAAGGAGGCGTGATGAATCACAGTCAGTGGAAGACGCGCCGCACCAGGCAGCTTCTCGGCGAGACCGTGGAGTACGACCAGGAGTACATCGACGCACGCCTCGCCGGCGATCTCGGCCAGGCGATCTACGACCGTCGCGTCGAACTCGGCCTCTCCCAGACCGAACTGGCCGAGCGGGCGGCGATGACTCAGCCGCAGATTTCGCGCATCGAGGGTGGGGACACCGTGCCGACGCTGCCGCTGCTGCGCCGCCTCGCCAAGGCTCTGGACGGCTCCCTGAACGTGGCGCTCACCGCCGAGGACTCCCGCGTCACGTTCACTCCGCGCGCCGCCTGAACATCGCCGCCTCCGACACGGCACCAGACAACCCCCCGGATCTTTGACC
>NZ_WMLF01000679.1 GCF_014156695.1 Streptomyces durbertensis
GGCGTACGGCCAAGCGCCCCGAACTGGGACCGGTGGGTGACGTGGTGGGTGGCTGAGGTGGGTGTCGCCGGGGGTCAGTTGTTGAGGACGCCGCGTACCAGCGCGCCGACGAGGCGCAGGATCGCGCCCGAGCCCTCGGCGACCACCTCGGCTCCTTCGACCGCGAGGTCCGCCGCGTCGTCCCACGGGACCTGCCCCCTGCTGCCGATGCCGAAGACCGCGACCATCGCGTGGGCGAGCGCGGCCTCGTCCGCCGTCGGCCGCGCCCAGCCGCGCCAGCGGGTCAGATAGGGGGCGGTCCGGGCGCGCCGTGTCTTGGCGCTGCCGCGCGGGAGGGCGAACGTTCCGACACGCCGGCGGAACGGGAGCAGGCCCAGCAGGCGGTGGCGGCGGAAGAGGGCGCTGCGTCGGCGGCGTGTGGGGCGCAGTACCAGGACGGTGCGGGCGGCGCCGCCCGGGCTGTACGGGTTGGCGGAGCCGTCAGCCGGGCCGTCGGGGCTGCTGTACTCCAGCCGCAGGCGGACGCCGCGGCGGAACCAGCCGTTGCGTTCCCGCCGCAGCACGACCGCACGGTCGCCCAGCCGGACTTCGAGGCGTTCGGGCCGGGGGCGCGGCGGACGGGCGGACGAGCCGGGCGGCGGGTCGACGGTGGCGGTCTCCGGACGGCGGACCACCGTGACGGTGGGAACGCCCGACCCGGAGACCTCCGTGACGCCGGACACCCACTCCGTGCTGGTGTAGAGGCCGCCGAAACGCGGGTCGGCGATCTTCACCACCCGTGTCGCCAGCGTGGCGGACGCCACCAGGCCGGCAGGCTCCGCGCTCCCCATGGCTTCCCCGTTCTGTGCGTGGGCTGGTCACCGGAGTGGACGCCCTGGCCGACCCGGTGGTTGCGTGGCGGAGCCGGGGAAGGGGGAGGGGGTCAGTCGGCGGACTCGGGGGTCCAGCCGCCTTCGCCGGACCAGTGTGTGTAGAGGGGACGGTCGGTGGCGCCGCTGGTGCGGAACGGCCGGCCGGCGTCGTCGATGCGCGTGGTCCCCGAGCGCCCCTTGGACGACCAGGCGAGTTCGAGGTACCAGTCGGCGTCGTGGCGGGCCGTCCCGGCGGTGACCTCCAGGACCTGCGGCTCCGTCTCGGAGACCCGGAACGGGAAGCGGGGGGCCGGGAGGCGCTTGCCCTCGCCGGCGTTGGCCGACAGGTCGAGGCCGTCGCGCGGCCGGGCCTGCGGGCGGTCCGCGTCGAGGTCGACCGTGAACACGGCGGGGGAGAGGGAGCCGCCGCAGCCGTGTCCCATGTTGTAGGCGTTCCACTTCAGCGGTGGTCTGCGGTCGACCACCCGCACGTAGAGGCCCTTCAGCACGACGCTCTCCGCGCCGGTCCCCTGGACGGTCACCTCCACGTTGGTCGTGCCGGCGTGCACGGCGCGCTGCCGCGCGGCCCAGCGCGGCGCGTCCTGCTCGACGGGCGGTGGCGGCACGGAGTCCGGGGCCTGCCGGAGGAGGTAGCGGTGGTCGCAGCCGGACTCCCAGACGTGGGAACGGGTGGTGAGGGAGATCGGCGCGGGCTTGTTGTCGGCGGGGCGGCTGTCCGCGGGGGGTGAGGTGGTGCGCGCGCCGCCGGCGGTGGCAGGGTCCGAGCGGCCGAAGGTGAGGTAGACGGGCACGAGGGCGGTCAGCGTGGCCACGGCGAGGGCGGCCGCCAGCCAGGTGCGGCGCCGCCGCCGGTCGCGGGGGAGGGGCGACGGGGCCGGTTCGGCGGCGTCGGCCATCGAGAAGCCGGCGTCCGGTGTTCCGCGCTCGGCCGGCGTCGGGTCGGTTGGCGGCGTGGCGGTGAGCGGTTGGGCGGTGTCAGGTCCCGCCGGCGCGTCGGGCGTCGGTGCGGTGTCGGGCGTCGGCGGGGTGGGGTCGGGGGG
>NZ_WMLF01000068.1 GCF_014156695.1 Streptomyces durbertensis
GCTGGAAGGGGCGGGCGTCAGGCCGCCCGGGGTCACAGGAAGCAGAGGCGTTCGAGGGAGGCGGAGCCGGTCGCGGGGCTCGCCGCAGGCCGCGGACGAGTCCGGCGAAGCCGATCGCGATCCGGCCGCCGGACGAGGGCGGTCGCCTCGGGGATGGTGAGCCGCAGCCCGCGCGCGGCGGGCGCGGGCCGGTTCCGCCGCCGAGAAGAGCGGCAGCCGGTCGCGCTCGGTCGGGGTCAGTCGCACGACACGCACCTCCACAACTTAGAGCATCACTCTAACCATGGATCGCTTTAGTGGAAAGCATTGACCTACCGACTGGTCTCCGTCACATTGAGCGTCACTCAAACAAGCGTCCGTCGATCAGGGAGCCACGGTATGCCCATCGAACAGCGCGGAGTCGACACCATCCCCGAGGAGGAGCGCACAAGCGGCCCCAGGGACCTCGTGTCGATCCTGCTCGGCTCCAACCTCTGCCTCGGCGTGATCGTCTTCGGCTGGCTCCCGCCGTCCTTCGGACTCGGACTCTGGCCGTCGGTCACCTCCATCGTGGTCGGAACCCTCGTCGGAATCGTGTTCACCGCGCCGCTCGCCCTCGTCTCCCTGCGCACCGCCACCAACCTCTCCACCTCCAGCGGCGCCCAGTTCGGGGTGCGCGGCCGACTCGTCGGCTCGGTGGTCGGCCTGCTGCTTTCCCTCGGCTACACCGCGCTCACCCTCTGGATCGGCGGCGACGTGATGACCGGCGTCCTGGCCCGCCTCGTCGGACTCCCCGACGACCAGGGCGTCCGCGGCCTCACCTACGGCCTGCTCGCCGCCGCCACCGTCGTCGCCGCGGTCTTCGGCTACCGGCTGCTGCTGCGCATGAGCCGGGTGCTCGCCGTCGGCATGATCGCCCTGCTGCTCGTCGGCGTCGTCGCCTACGCCGGCGACTTCACCACCGCCGCACCCCCCGACACCGCCTACCTGCTCGGCTCCTTCTGGCCCACCTGGCTGCTTGCCGCCGTCGCGGCCGGCCTCAGCGGCCCGGTCGCCTTCATCACCCTGCTCGGCGACTACACCCGCTACGTCTCCCCGCACCGCCACCGGCCGAGGAAGGTGCTGGCCGCCACCGCCCTCGGCCTGTTCGTCGGCCTGCTGACACCGCAGCTCTTCGGCACCTACACCGCGCTCGCCGCCCGCGCCGGCCTCGACTACGCCGGACCGCTCGTCGCCGCCTCACCCGCCTGGTACCTGCTGCCGCTGCTCGTGGCCGCCTCCGCCGGCTCCGTCGGCAACGCCGGCCTGATGCTGTACTCGATGGGCCTGGACCTCGACGCGCTCGTGCCCCGCGCCACCCGCACCACCGCCACCGTGGTCGCCGCCCTCGTCGCCACCGCGTTTGTCTTCCTCGGCTCCTTCGCCTGGGACGCGCAGTCCGCGATGACCTCCTTCGTGCTGCTGCTCACGGCCATCGGCACCCCGTGGGCGGTCATCACCCTCATCGGCCACGTCCGCTGCCGCGGGGTGTACGACGCCGACGCCCTCCAGGTGCTCAACCGGCGCTCCCGTGGCGGCGTCTACTGGTACCGCGCCGGCTGGAACCTGCCCGCCACCGCCTCCTGGGCGCTCGGCGCGGCCGTCGGCATGGCGGCCGTCTCCACCCCGCTCCACGAGGGCCCGCTGCTGGCCCTGACCGGCGGCGTGGACTGCAGCTTCATCATCTCCGGACTGGTCGGCGGCGTCGCGTACCTGGCCGCGACACCCCGACCGGCACCTGCCCCCGCGTCCGCGTCCGCGGCGGCGCCGGCGGAAGCCGTCGTCGCCGTCGACTGACGGCGACGACCGGTGGGGGCCCGGGCGGACGGGCCCGGACCCCCACCACCTCGCGGGAGGAGCCCCTCCGGGCCGAACACCAGCCCCGGCCGCGCTCAGGCGCGGCCGCGGGCGGCGCGCAGCCGCTCCACCACCGGGGAGAGCGACGAGCGCAGCGCGGCCAGGCTGGCCGGCGTCAGCAGGTCGATGAAGTGGCGCCGCACCGACTCCACATGGTGCGGTGCCACCTTGCGCATCGTGTCCCAGCCGTGCTCGGTGAGCACGGCGAACAGTCCGCGTTTGTCGGTGTCGCAGTGCTCCCGGCGTACCAGACCCGCGCTCTCCATCCGGGTGATCTGGTGCGAGAGGCGGCTCTTGGACTGGAGGGTGGCCGTCGCCAGGTCGCTCATCCGCATCCGGTGTTCGTCGGACTCGGAGAGGTTGACCAGGATCTCGTAGTCGTTGAGCGTCAGACCGAACGGCTGGAGGTCCTTCTCCAGCTGGTGCATCAGCAGCCGGCTGGCGTCCAGATGGGTACGCCAGGCGCGCTGCTCCTCGGGGGCCAGCCAGCGCGTCGCGTCCGCGGCGTCCTTACCGGGATCCGTCTCGGTGTCCATGATGTGACTTTACCGAGACCAGCGGGGTGAACCGCCAGGCACACCTTGCTCGTCGGGCACCGCGCCGGTCGCCTGCTCGGCGATCAGCTTCTCGGTGGACTGGATCAGCACGGTGCCGCTCCCGGTGAACTCGAACTGGTGCTCCTCGCCGGAGGCGCCGCCGATCCCGGTGAGGTGCCGGACGCCGCCGAGGAAGCCGCGCAGGTACTGGTGGTCGTAGTGGTGGCAGGGCGAGGGGCAGTCGGCCCAGCCGACGAGGGCCTGCGGGTCGACGCGGACGGGCGGTTCGACGAAGTGCACCTGGCCGTTGGAGGCGGCGACGAACTTGCCCGTGCCGATCAGGGTCACGAAGCCGGGGATGATCGACTGCTTCAGCGACAGCCGGGGGTCGAACGCCAGCAGGTTGCCGGAGCGGATGGTGAGGTTGCCGTCGTCGAGGTCGTAGGAGTTGACGTCGAAGGCGCGGTCGGCGAGCAGCAGCCGGCCCTTCCCGCTGGCCACCACCCAGTCCGAGGCGTGCAGCGGGGAGTGGAAGCTGGAGGCCACCAGGCCGTCCAGCGGGCCGTGGCCGATGCCGTCGAAGCTGATCTGCCCGTAGTAGGCGATCATCTTCCCCTTCTGGAGGAACCACTGGCCCTGGAGGTCGACGCTGAAGGCGTAGGGGTTGACGTTGTCGTCGGCCGGGAGGGTGTGGGCGTCGAAGACGGTGATGGTCACAGCTTCTCCTCACTCGCCTGCACGAACACCGTGCCCTGCCCCGACAGCTCCAGCTGGAACGCCTCACCGCTACCCCGGCCGACCATGTCCCGCCAGCTGAGGGCGGTGGTGAGCCGGTTGGTGAGCTGCCCCCGGTGGCACACGTACGCCTGCGGGTCGACGTTGACCGGGCGTCCCGGCGTCACCGGGAGTTCGAACACACCGCCGTGGGCGAGCACCGCGACGGCGCCCCTGCCCTCCAGCGTGGTGGTGAACAGGCCCTGGCCGGTGGCCTGGCCGCGTACCAGGCCCATGACGCCGCCCTGCGAGCCGAGGAAGACGGTGCCCTGCCGCAGCGAGCCCTCGAAGGCCAGCAGCCGGTCGGACTCGACGTGGAGCAGCTCGCCGGCCAGGTCGACGACGTGCACCTCGTGCCCGCCGTGGCCGAACATCACGGTGCCCCGGCCCTCGACCGTCATCAGCGGCGCCGCCTCGCCCCGCACCCGGCGGCCGATGGCCGACATCACGCCGCCCTGCCCGCCGGTGAGGCTCGGCGTGAAGGACACCTCGCCCCGGTAGGCGATCATGGCCCCGCGCTGGCTGTAGAGCACCTGGCCGGGGTTGACGGTGGCCTCGATCATCTTGCCGTTGACCGGGCGGAAGCCGCTCACAGCCGCCCCCCGACCGTGTCGCGCTCGCTGGGCTGGACGTACACCAGGCCCTCCCCCTCGAACCGGATCTGGAACGCCTCCCCGGAGCCCTCGCCGATCACGGTCCGGAAGGTGACCCCGGTCTGGAGCTGCTGCGTGAGCCGCCCGCTGTGGGCGACGTAGGCGCCGGGGTCCACCTGCAGCGGCGTCTGCGGGGTGACCCGCAGCCCGATGGCCGGCCCGGTGGAGAGGATCGCGACGGTCCCGCTGCCCTCGACGGTGGTGGTGAACAGGCCGTTGCCCTGGCTGGCGCCGCGCAGACCGGTGAAGGTGGTGCCGGTCCGCAGTCCGGCCTCGGTGCACAGCAGGTTGCTCGCCTCCACGTGCAGCGTGTCGCCGTGCAGCGGGACGAGGCTGATGTCGCGGGCCTCGTCGGCGAAGTAGCAGGTGCCGGTGCCGGTGACCTCCATCACCGCCATCTGCTCACCGGTCAGGCGCCGGGTGACGACACCGCGCAGCCCGTTTCCCCCGCCGGTGAGCTTCTTGAACGTCATGGTGCCCTCGTAGGCGACCATCGAGCCGTTCTTGGCGCGTACGGCGTCGCCGGTCAGGTCGACGGCGAGCACCTTGGCGCCCTGCACTCGGAATCTCCCCACGGCGTGAAATCTATACCCCTCGAACGGCCCAGTGAGTGGTGCTGTCACAATGGGAGGGCTTGTGCATTGATTCACAAGCCTCGGGGTCCCCGCCCGGGGTGTGGTGGGTCGACGCACCGGCGGAACCCGTCCCGCACCCACCCCCCGAGGACTCACCGTGGATCCGAAGACCGTCTCCGCCCTGAACAGGCTGCGTCTCGTCAGCATGCCGGAGGCCATCTCCTGGCTGCTGCTCATCGTCAGCTCGGTGCTCAAGCGCACCACCGACTTCAACGCGGTCCCGGTGGTCGGCGCCGTGCACGGCTTCCTGTTCATCGCCTACGTCCTGGTCTGGCTGGACGCCTGGAACCGCGCCAAGTGGCCGCTCGGCCGCGCGGCCCTGTACTTCGGCCTGTCGATCGTGCCCGGCGGCGGCTTCTACGCCGAGAAGCTGCTGCGCCGCGAGGTCGCCGAGGCCACCAGGGCCACCGAGCCCGTCACCGGCGAGCCGCAGCCGGCGGCGAACCGGTGATCGTCGCCTTCTCGGTGACGCCGCTGGGCGTCGGTGAGGACGTCGGGGAGTACGTCGCCGACGCCGTGCGGGTGGTCCGCGAGTCCGGGCTGCCCCACCGCACCGACGCCATGTTCACCAGCGTCGAGGGCGAGTGGGAGGAGTGCATGGACGTCGTGCGCCGGGCGGTGGCCGCCGTCGAGGCGCGGGCGCCGCGTGTCTCGCTTGTCCTCAAGGCCGACATCCGACCCGGTGTCACGAACGGCCTAACAAGCAAGGTGGAGACCGTGGAGCGGCACCTGAGCTGAGGCTGCGCAGGTAGCCCGCGAGGCGGCACGTCACAGAGGTGGTCCGGCGACCTGACGCCGGGCCACCTCTTCGCCTCTCACCGTTCGACACACACCGAGCGGTCCCTTTTGCTGAGAGTTGTCGCGATTCTCGGACGGAGGAGGGACCGTGGGGCTGCCGGCCTACGACTACGAGACCTACAGCCGCCTCGCGGGTCCGCTGACCGTGCCCGACGGGCACCCGTACCGGGTCCGCTACCGCAGCCTGCTCTCCCGGGAGCCGCACCGGGTGCGGGCCGTCCTGCTGATGACCGCCGCTCCGCTGCTGTCGGGTGTGTTCCTGCTGTGGCTGGTGTGGCCCTCGCACTGGACCGACCGGGACAACGCGCCCGGCTACCTGGTCGTCGCCGACACCGTGATGCTGGTGTGCATCGGGTTGATCGAGTTGTTCCGGCTGCTCAACGTGATCTCGGTGGCGCACGCCACGATGGTCGCCCGCGACCCGGTGCCGGTGGTCCCCGAGTCCGGCACCCGGGTGGCGTTCGTGACCACCTACGTGCCGGGCAAGGAACCGATCGGGATGGTCCGCGCGACGCTGGAGGCGGCCGTGCGGATGCGCCACGACGGCACCCTGCACGTGTGGCTGCTCGACGAGGGCGACGACCCCGAGGCGCGGCTGCTGTGTGAGGAGCTGGGCGTCCACCACTTCACCCGCAAGGGCGTACCGGAGTGGAACACCGAGGCCGGGCCGCACCGGGCGCGGACCAAGCACGGCAACTACAACGCGTGGATCGCCATGCACGGCGGGGACTACGACTTCCTCGCCGCCGTCGACACCGACCACGTGCCGCTGCCGAACTACCTGGAGCGGATGCTCGGCTACTTCCGCGACCCCGACGTGGCGTTTGTCGTCGGACCCCAGGTGTACGGCAACTACGTCAAGCCCGTCACCAAGTTCGCCGAGAGCCAGCAGTTCCTCTTCCACGCGCTGATCCAGCGGGCCGGCAACCGCTACGGCTCGGCCATGTTCGTCGGTACGAACAACGCGGTGCGGTTGAGCGCGCTGCGGCAGATCGGCGGGCTGCGGGACTCGATCACCGAGGACATGGCGACCGGCTTCGAGCTGCACCGCACGAAGAACCCGGCCACCGGCCGCCGCTGGCGCTCGGTCTACACCCCGGACGTGCTGGCCGTCGGCGAGGGCCCGGAGTGCTGGACGGACTTCTTCACCCAGCAGATGCGCTGGTCGCGGGGAACGTACGAGACGGTCCTCAAGCAGTACTGGCGCCGACCGCACCGCTTCTCGCCGGGCCGGCTGCTCAACTACTCGCTCATGCTCGCGTACTACCCGATGAGCGCGGTCACCTGGATGCTGGGCGCGCTCAGCTGCACCCTGTTCCTGTGGCTCGGCGCCTCCGGCACCCAGGTGACGGCGGCGGTCTGGCTGATGCTCTACAGCGACGTCGCCGCGCTCCAGATCGGCCTGTACGTCTGGAACCGCCGCCACAACGTGTCGCCGCACGAGCCGCAGGGGTCGGGCGGTCTGGCCGGGATGGCGATGTCCGCGATCTGCGCGCCGGTCTACCTGCGTTCGCTGGTCGGGGCCGTCTTCCGCAGGGACTGCCGCTTCGTGGTCACGCCCAAGGGCGACACGGCCAGTCCCGACCGGCTCAGCACCTTCCGCATCCACCTGTTCTGGGTCGTCGTGCTCGGCAGCGGCTTCGCCGCGTCCGTCGTCCTGGACCACACCCACGTCGCCATGCGCACCTGGACGGTGCTCGCACTGGTGATCGCTCTCGCGCCCGTCGCCATCTGGTGCTTCACCCAGTACCGCGACCGGCGTGAACGCCCGGCGCCCCAGCACGAGTCGGCGCCGGCGCTTGTCACCTCCACCGCCACCACGACCGGGAGCTGACCATGCCCTACCGTCCGAGCGCCCGTATGAAGAAGACCCTCATAGGCACCGGCATAACCGTGCTCCTTGCCGGCCTCAACGCCCCCGCCACCCTGGGGTTCGCCAAGGAGCGCTACCACGAGTACCGGGTCAACCAACCCGAGTACAAGGCGCAGTACGGGTCCTGGCAGCTCGTCGACGTGCCGCCGCAGTACCGCACCAACGCCATCCACGCCGCCCTGCTGCACACCGGGAAGGTGCTGCTGATAGCCGGCTCGGGCAACAAGCAGGACCAGTTCGACGCCGGCAGCTTCGACACGATCCTGTGGGACCCGAAGGACAACAGCTACACCAAGGTGGAGACGCCGGAGGACCTGTTCTGCGCCGGCCACAGCCAGCTGGGCGACGGGAAACTGCTCGTCGCCGGCGGCACCGCCCGCTACGAGCAGCTCGGCGACAACGTGAAGCGCGCCGGCGGCGGGATGATCATCAAGAACGAGAACCCCGACAAGCCGCACACCTTCCCCAAGGGCACCCGCTTCCGCGCTCCCGACGGCACCGAGTACGTCTCCGACTTC
The DNA here is from genome assembly GCF_014156695.1 of Streptomyces durbertensis. Classification (GTDB taxonomy): domain Bacteria; phylum Actinomycetota; class Actinomycetes; order Streptomycetales; family Streptomycetaceae; genus Streptomyces; species Streptomyces durbertensis. The sequence goes on from NZ_WMLF01000068.1 coordinate 7,663, forward strand.
CCCGTCGTGGTGCCCCGGGCGAAGAAGGAGACCGACGACGACGGGGGTGTCACGGTCACCGCCAGCGAGGCCCGGGTGTTCGTCGAGGCGGTGAAGGAGGGCCGGGGCTCGGTCACCGCCAAGCCCGCCCAGTACACGATCGTCGGGCTCAAGGGGAAGGACGCGGAGAACCTCTACGGCCTCGCCGAGAAGCTGACCCTGGACGACCAGGACTTCCAGGGCATCCGGGACACCTTCGAGTTCGACCCGGTCGCCGAGCGGTACATCCGGGTGGACCCCATGCGGGAGGCCCGCTGGTACCCGACGCTGGTCACCCTCTCCGACGGCAAGGTCATCTCCGTCTCCGGCCTGGACGACATCGGCGAGATCGTCCAGGGCGACAACGAGATCTACGACCCTGCGACCAAGAAGTGGGCCGCCGGGCCCAAGCGGTACTTCCCCACCTACCCGGCGCTGTACCTCACGGGAGAGAACCAGCTCTTCTACTCCGGCTCCAACGCCGGCTACGGGCCCGCCGACAAGGGCCGCGAGCCCGGCATCTGGGACCTGAAGACCAACAGCTTCACCGTCGTCGAGGGCATGACGGACCCCGACCAGCTGGAGACCTCCAGTTCCCTGCTGCTGCCGCCGGCGCAGGACGCGCGGGTCATGGTGCTCGGCGGCGGCGGGGTCGGCGAGTCCGCCAAGTCCACCGCGCGCACCGCCATCGTCGACCTCAACGAGAAGACGCCCGCCTACAAGGAGGGGCCGGCGCTCCCGCAGGGCACCCGCTACCTCAACAGCGTGATCCTGCCCGACGACACGGTCTTCGCCACCGGCGGCTCCGGGGACTACCGGGGACGCAGCGCCAGCGACATCCGCAGGGCGCAGTTCTACGACCCGGCGAAGAACGAGTTCCGCGCCGCCGCCGACCCCGAGGTCGGCCGCAACTACCACGCGGAGGCGCTGCTGCTGCCCGACGGCCGGGTGGCCACCTTCGGCTCCGACCCGCTCTTCGCCGACAAGGCCAACACCCGGCTCGGCGCCTTCGAGCAGCGCGTCGAGGTCTACACGCCGCCCTATCTGCAGGGCGGCCGCGCCGAGACCCGGCCGGTCGTCGGCGCCGGGCCCGAGCGGCTGGTGCCCGGCCGGAAGGCGGTGTTCCAGACGAAGGACGCGGAGCGGATCGCGAAGGTGCGGCTGATCCGGCCCAGCGCCGTCACCCACGTGACCGACGTGGAGCAGCGGTCGGTGGAGGTCGGCTTCGAACGCGAGGACGACAGCCTGCGACTGAGCGTGCCCGGTGACCGGGCGCTGCTGCCGCCCGGCTGGTACATGCTCTTCCTCGTCGACGAGGACGGCACGCCGTCCGAGGCGAAGTGGGTGCACCTGCCCTGACCGCGGTCGGCGTGGCCGACCCGGACCCGTCACCGGCCCAGGCCACGCTTCCTTCCGGCAGGGGCGGCACGGCGCGTCCCCCCGGGCCGAGCAGGCCCGGGGGACGCGGTACGGACCCGGCCCGGACCGCCGGCACACCCCGGTGAGGTCAGCCGAGTCCCCGGCGCGTCAGTCGGAGGACGGTCCCGGGGCGGGTCGGCGCCGGACGGTCAGTCCGCGGAGCCGGCGTTGCGGGCGAGGCCGAGCGCGTAGTCCGGCCACCACGCGCCGGCCGGCGGCCCGCCCCGGCACTCGCCGTCGGACTCCCCGGGGCGTTTGATCCACAGGTAGGCGTCGACGAGCGGGTCCCCGGTCTCGAAGGTGGGGGCCCGCCCGAGCGACCGGCCGGGCGGGTTGCACCAGTCGTCCTCGCGGCCCGCGCCCAGCGGGCCGCTGCCGTTGCGGCTGGAGTCGATGACAAACGTCTTGCCGTCCAGGGCCTCGGAGAGACGCCGGCCGTAGCGGGTGACGTCCTCGTCGCTCTGGAAGTTGGAGACGTTGAGCGAGAAGCCGTCGGCGCGTTCCATGCCCGAGGCGCGCAGCGGTTCCACCAGGTCGTCCGGGTCGGTGATCCAGCTCGGGTTGCCGGCGTCCAGGTAGACCCTCGTCCGGGGCTGCCGCTTCAGCCGGTCGACGGCCTCGCCGAGCAGCGCGGTCCGCTCGGCGTGGTGCACGGGCGGGGTGCAGCCGTCCACCAGGTGCGGCACGGCGTCGGGTTCGAGCACGACCAGCGCGGGCTGGTCGCCGATGCCCTCGGCGAACTCCTCCAGCCACTTCCGGTAGGCCGCGGCGTCCGGGGCGCCGCCGGCCGAGTACTGGCCGCAGTCGCGGTGCGGGATGTTGTAGGCGACGAGCACGACGGTCCCGCCGTCCCGGCGTGCGCCCTGGATCGCGCGGTGGATCTCCGGGCGGGGGTCCTCGCCGGAGGGCCAGACGGCCGCCGCCCGGTCGGCGATGCGGCGCAGCGCGCGGGCGTCGTCGTCGCGGCCCTCGGCGTGCCAGCGGCGGACCTGCCGCGCCGCGTCGGAGCCGGGGTCGACCCAGAACTCGCCCTTGGCGTCCGAGGTGCGCTCCGGCAGCCGTTCGGTGGGGCCGTCCGGGCCGCCCCCGCAGCCGGCCAGCAGGACGGCCGCGAACAGCGCGGCGAGCGTACGGGCGGCTGGGCCGGGCATACGGGTCCTCTCGGATCAACGGCACCGGAAGTCCCGCCCACCGTGACACAGCGGGCGGCCGCCGTCCGGCACGACACCGCCCGGCCCTCCCGGCTGTCCACGGAACGAGATGCGGGTATCCGCCATACGGCCGTCGCCCGGTAGGGTGCTGCGGGTGTCCAAGCCGCTCAGCCTCTCCTTCGACCCGATCGCCCGAGCCGACGAGCTGTGGAAGCAACGCTGGGGTTCGGTGCCCGCCATGGCCGCGATCACCTCGATCATGCGCGCGCACCAGATCCTGCTCGCAGAGGTGGACGCCGTCCTCAAGCCGTACGGCCTGACCTTCGCCCGCTACGAGGCGCTGGTGCTGCTGACCTTCTCCAAGCGCGGCGAACTGCCGATGTCCAAGATCGGCGAGCGGCTGATGGTCCACCCGACCTCGGTCACCAACACGGTCGACCGGCTGATGCGCGCCGGACTGGTCGACAAGCGCCCCAACCCCAACGACGGCCGCGGCACGCTCGCCTCGATCACCGACCGGGGACGCGAGGTGTGCGACGAGGCGACGCGCGACCTGATGGCCATGGACTTCGGGCTCGGCACGTACGACGGCGAGGAGTGCCGGGAGATCTTCGCGCTGCTGCGCCCGCTGCGGATCGCGGCCGGCGACTTCGCCGACTGAGCCGCCCGGAGGCGACTGAGCCGCCCGGCGGGGGAGGGGCGCCCGAAGATCGGGCGGAACGCCCCGTTACGCTCGTTGCCCATGAAGCAGAACGTGCTCACCCGGTACCGGGTGATGTCCTACATCACCGCCGTGTGGCTGCTGGTCTTCACCGGCTTCATCGTCGCCAAGTACGGCTTCGACACCGGTGACACGACGGCCGTCTCGCAGATCCACGGCGTGCTGTTCATCGTCTACGTGATCTTCGCCTTCGATCTCGGTTCCAAGGCGCGCTGGCCGTTCGGCAAGCTGCTGTGGGTGCTGGCCGCCGGCTGCATCCCGGGCGCCGCGTTTTTTGTGGAGAAGGGCATCACCCGTGAGATCACCCCGCTGATCGAGCGTGACGAGGAAGACGGGGCGCCGGCCGGCGAGGGCTCGAAGACCGTCCCCCAGCCGTGACCGAGGCCTGACCGAGGCCCGAACCGCGCGTCCCGCGGGCCCCTGACCAGGGGCTCGGCAGGACTGCGCGGTTTCCTCTGGCCAAATACTTGGACGTCCTAGTAAATTGGCGGTATGGACGCTGAAGCCATCTCCGAGGGCCGCCGCCGCTGGCAGGCCAGGTACGACGCCGCCCGCAAGCGGGACGCGGACTTCACCACGCTGAGCGGTGACGCCGTGGACCCGGTCTACGGCCCCCGCCCGGGGGACACCTACGAGGGCTTCGAGCGCATCGGCTGGCCCGGCGAGTTCCCCTACACCCGCGGTCTGCACGCCACCGGCTACCGGGGGCGGACGTGGACGATCCGGCAGTTCGCCGGCTTCGGCAACGCCGAGCAGACCAACGAGCGCTACAAGATGATCCTGGAGGCCGGCGGCGGCGGCCTCTCGGTCGCCTTCGACATGCCCACCCTCATGGGCCGGGACTCCGACGACCCGCGCTCGCTGGGCGAGGTCGGCCACTGCGGTGTGGCGATCGACTCGGCCGCCGACATGGAGGTGCTGTTCCGGGACATCCCGCTGGGCGAGGTCACCACCTCGATGACGATCAGCGGCCCGGCCGTCCCGGTCTTCTGCATGTACCTGGTCGCCGCCGAGCGCCAGGGCGTCGACCCGGGCGTGCTCAACGGCACCCTCCAGACCGACATCTTCAAGGAGTACATCGCGCAGAAGGAGTGGCTCTTCCAGCCCGAGCCGCACCTGCGCCTGATCGGCGACCTCATGGAGCACTGCGCGGCGGGCATCCCCGCGTACAAGCCGCTCTCGGTCTCCGGCTACCACATCCGCGAGGCCGGGGCCACGGCCGCGCAGGAGCTGGCCTACACCCTGGCCGACGGCTTCGGCTACGTCGAACTGGGCCTCAGTCGGGGCCTGGACGTCAACCGGTTCGCGCCGGGCCTGTCCTTCTTCTTCGACGCGCACCTGGACTTCTTCGAGGAGATCGCCAAGTTCCGCGCGGCCCGCCGCATCTGGGCCCGCTGGATGCGCGACGTCTACGGCGCCACCAGCGAGAAGGCGCAGTGGCTGCGCTTCCACACGCAGACCGCCGGTGTCTCGCTCACCGCCCAGCAGCCCTACAACAACGTGGTCCGCACCGCCGTGGAGGCACTGGCGGCCGTCCTCGGCGGCACCAACTCGCTGCACACCAACGCGCTCGACGAGACGCTGGCGCTGCCCTCCCAGCAGGCCGCGGAGATCGCCCTGCGCACCCAGCAGGTGCTGATGGAGGAGACCGGCGTCACCAACGTCGCCGACCCGCTCGGCGGCTCCTGGTACGTCGAGCAGCTGACCGACCGCATCGAGGCGGACGCCGAGAAGATCTTCGAGCAGATCAAGGAGCGCGGCACCCGGGCCCACCCGGACGGCCAGCACCCGATCGGCCCGATCACCTCCGGCATCCTGCGCGGCATCGAGGACGGCTGGTTCACCGGGGAGATCGCCGAGGCGGCCTTCACGTACCAGCGCGCGCTGGAGAAGGGCGACAAGCGTGTGGTCGGCGTCAACTGCCACACCGGCTCGGTCACCGGCGACCTGGAGATCCTGCGGGTCAGCCACGAGGTGGAGCGCGAGCAGGTCCGGCTGCTGACCGACCGCAAGGCGCGCCGGGACGACCAGCGCGTCAAGCGCGCGCTGGAGGCGATGCTGGCGGCGGCCCGGGACGGATCCAACATGATCGAGCCGATGCTGGAGGCGGTCCGCGCGGAGGCAACGCTGGGCGAGATCTGCGGCGTCCTGCGCGACGAGTGGGGCGTGTACGTCGAGCCCGCCGGGTTCTGACGAGGAACGTGCCGTACCCGGCGGCGGTCAGCCGCTGACCGCCGCCAGGCCGCCCATCAGCAGCAGGGCGAACGTCCGCGCCCAGGTCTCGTCCACGGGCTCGTCGCTGACCAGGCAGCGGTGGACCACCGTGCCGGCGACCACGTCGAAGATCAGGTCGACGGTCCTTCGGGTGTGCTCGGCGTCGCCCTTGTCGGGCGGCAGTTCGCCGCGCGCCTGCGCCCGGGCCCGCCCCTGGAGCACCAGGTGCTTCTGGCGGTCGACGATGGCGCTGCGGACCCGGTCGCGCAGCGCCGGACGGTGGGTCGACTCCGCCACGACGGCCATCAGGGACGTCTTCGCCTCGGGTCGGCTGACCAGCGCGGCGAACGACAGGACCACACCCTCGATGTCGGCTTGAAGGCTGCCCCGGTCGGGTAGTTCCAACTCGTCGAACAGCACCGCGACGGCGTCCACGACCATCTCGCTCTTGCCCGGCCAGCGCCGGTAGAGGGTGGTCTTGGCGACGCCCGCGCGGGCCGCGACGTCCGCCATCGTCAGCCGCGACCAGCCCAGTTCCACCAGCGCCGACCTGGTGGCGTCCAGGATCGCGCGGTCGGCGGCGGCGCTGCGGGGTCGGGCCATGGGGTGACCATACCGACGCCGTCCGCGATGGGTTACGCTACGGCACGTAGCGAAAAGCGGCAGCTCGCCGTGCCCTCCCGCGGGCCCGGCCGCCGTTCCTCCGCGACAACCACACACGCCGGGTGGGGACCCGGCGCCGAGAAGACGACGTCCGTCGCGCCGCGCGCGGCCGGCACACCGGCCGGTTCCGTGCCCGGTGCCGGCCGGCGGTACGGCTGTGCCGGGTCGGCTACCACTCCACACCTCGGAACAGGGAGACTGGTCCCATGCAGCCAAGGAACATGCCCATGAGCGGAGTGGTGGACCTCGCTGCCGTGAAGGCGGCGGGAGAGGCACGACAGAAGGCGGAGGAGGCGCGCGTCCAGCGGGCCGGCGCCGGGGAGCAGGGCGGCGCGACGTCCGCGCGCCTGGTGATCGACGTCGACGAGGCCGGCTTCGAGCGCGACGTCCTGCAGCGCTCCGCCGAGGTGCCGGTGGTCATCGACTTCTGGGCCGAGTGGTGTGAGCCGTGCAAGCAGCTCGGGCCGGTCCTGGAGCGCCTCGCCCAGGAGTACGCGGGCCGGTTCGTGCTGGCCAAGGTGGACGTGGACAGCAACCAGCTGCTCTTCCAGCAGTTCGGGGTCCAGGGCATTCCGGCGGTCTTCGCGGTGATCGCGGGCCAGGCGCTTCCGCTGTTCCAGGGCGCCGCGCCCGAGCAGCAGATCCGGCAGGTGCTCGACCAGCTGATCCAGGCCGCCGAGGAGCGCTTCGGCATCGTCGGCGCGCCCGTCGACCCGTCCGCCGCGTCCGAGGAGGACGCCCGTCCGGAGCCGCCGCGGGACCCGGTGGTGGCCGCCGCCGAGGACGCGCTGGCGGCCGGTGACGTCTCCGGCGCCCTGCAGGCCTACCGCAACGCGCTCCAGGACGACCCGGCCAACGCCGCCGCCAAGGCCGGGCTCGCCCGCGCCGAACTGATCGCCCGGGTACACGAGTTGGACGCGGGGCAGGTCCGCAAGGACGCCGCTGACCGTCCGGGCGACGTGGAGGCCCAACTGCGGGTCGCCGACCTCGACCTGGCCGGCGGGCATGTGGAGGACGCCTTCGGGCGGTTGGTGGACACCGTGCGCCGGACGGCCGGCGAGGAGCGGGACACCGCGCGCGTGCGGCTGCTGGAGCTCTTCGAGGTGGTCGGTCCCGAGGACCCGCGGGTGATCGCGGCGCGCGGCGCGCTGGCCCGCGTGCTGTTCTGAGTCGTCCCCGGGCTGAGTCGTCCCCACACGAGCCGGCCGTGGGCTCACGGAGCCGATCCGTCGAGGCGGTCGCCCCCCGGGGTGGCCGCCTCCGGCGTGTCCGGCCTTTGTCTACCTGTTGACAAACTTCCCAGCAACGGCGCTCCTTTGCCAAAACTTGGCAATCGGCACGGGTGTTACTCACGGTAAGTGGAGGTCGGGGTTTCGCGGCGGAAAGCGGCACTCGTCCCCTTTCCGCCTCCTGTCGGACGGCGACTTTCCGTACCTCGCGGACAGGTCGGACCCCAAAAGCCGTCACCATCTCGTTACCTACGGGTAACGAGCCCCTTGTGCGACACCGGGTCAATAGACGACGATCGGCCACGCTCGGTCCATCCCCATCCAGGCGCGGCAGCCGGCCGGAGCCCGAGGGACGGAACCCCGCCGAGCGCCCCGGTACGACCGGGGCAGGGACAGGGGGGTCCCCGCCGAGGCGGGGCCTGTCCCTTGTGACGGGACGCGCCCCGCGCGCTTCCCGGTGGTTGTCGCTCGGGGGGTGACCGCCGTTCACCGGCCCTGCCGACGGGCGGCGCTCCTCCTCCCGAGGACGTGGCACTTCTCCCATCCCAGCCGGACACCCCGCATCCGGTGGCCGGCCGGGAGATGTACGTCCGTGAAGGAGGAAAGGCATGGAGTCCGTGGCTCGTGGCCGGACCAGATGGCGGCGGTTCGCCGTTGTCATGGTGCCCGGCGTGGCCGCGACGGCCGCCGTCGGCGTGGCCCTCGCACAGGGGGCGCTGGCGGCATCGTTCAGCATCTCGGGACAGAACTTCAAGATCGCCGTCGACGAACTGGAGGGATCCGGCTTCGTCCAGTACGGCACCGTCAACAAGCAGCACGGCGGCAAGGACGTGGCAGTGGGCGTCTCGGCCTTCAAGCGGGCCGAGATAACCGGCCTGTGCCAGTCGGTGGTGCTGCCCATCATGGGCGGGGTCACGCTGCGGCTCACCGCGGGCGACGGCGGCCGGAAGGTGGAGGCGTCGAACATCTACATCGACGCCGACTCCCTCTCCGGCGACGCCACGTTCCGCGACATCAACATCGGCGTCGCGGCCGGCGACTCCCGGAAGGGCCCCGGCATCAGCCCGGGAGACAGGACCCCGGCCGGCTCCTTCGCCATGGAGGCCGACAGGGCGACGCTGACCGACGTCAGGCAGAACGCCTGGGCCACCAACGCGGGCAGCTTCAAGCTCACCGGGCTGAAGCTGAACGTCGCCAAGGGCGCCAAGGAGTGCTTCTGACGGGCTGAGAGGGGAGGCGCGGGCCAGGCGGGCGGTGCGGGAAACGGCACGGCCTGGCCCGTCTCCCCGTCAGCACGCCACACCCGTCCCACCGCAGCGCCCGAGGAGCTGTTGATCATGAGTGCGAAGTCATCGGCGGCGTCGGCGGCGCCGTCGTCCGGCCCTGGGCCCGTCCGCGAACGGCTCGCCGGCTGGCGGATCTCCTTCCGGCACTGGCGCTGGCAGCGCCCGTTCTGGGCGGGGCTGCTGACACTGCTCGCCGGGGTGCCGATCGTCTACATCCCCTACGCCGACCCCAGCTTCGAGGAACTGTCCTTCCGGCTGGCCACCACCACCGGTTCCGGCTCGCTGATCATCGGCATCCTGCTGGTGGTCCTCGGCCTGACCTTCTGGTACCAGCGGTACGCCCGGGTGTTCGCCGGCGTCGCCGCCATCCTGCTGGGCATCGTCTCCCTGGTCGTCTCCAACTTCGGCGGCTACCTGCTCGGCTTCCTGCTCGCCATGATCGGCGGCGGCATGGGCATCGCCTGGGCGGAGGGCGAGGCGCCCGGCGAGGAGCCGGCCGCCGCGGACGGGAGGACCGGTGGCAGGTGAGGACCGCGAGCGGCGGGGCCCTCGCCACGCGGCCCCGCGGAAACCCCTCCTGACGAGACTGCAGATGCCCGGCGGCCGGGCCGCGATGGCCGTCATGCCCTCCGCGCTGCTGCTGGGCATCGGCCTCTCGCCGAACGTCGCCGGCGCCCAACCGGGCGGCCGCGACAACCCCTTCCAGGACGGCCCGTGCGTCTCGGCGCCCGACCGTGTGGACACGGACCCCGAAGCGGCCGGGAAGCCCGGGGCCGGGCCGACGCCCGGCCCCGAGCGGAGCGCCGCGCCGCCGTCCTCCGCGCCGCCGTCCTCCGCGCCGCCGTCCTCCGCCGCGCCCGAGAGGCGCCCGGGGGGCACGAGCGGCGGTGCCGAGCCGTCGGCCGCTCCCACGTCCTCGCCCACCC